>DATKAB010000050.1 GCA_035498555.1 Candidatus Sulfotelmatobacter sp. | reverse complement strand
TTCCGCGCGAATCGGTTGCGCGCAGATCGCCGTAGAAGAGCCGCACTCGTCCGGTGCCGTCGGCAAACTCGATCTGACGCGGGTCGCGCCCCGAGAGCGCGCGGAGATCACCGGCGACCGCGAGCGAGACGATGGTCATCGTGCCCGAACCACCGCCGTGCGGCCGTTCGGCAAGCGTGAATCCCTGCTCGACGCCCTCCGGACGGTTCTCCACCCACTCGGTGATCGCGGCGCGCCCATGCGCCAGCGTTGCGCGGCTGCGGTCCGCGCCCACCGTCCCGCCCAGAACCGGCCGTGGCGCGCCTTCGCGGCCGAACGCGGCGAGGGTGAGTGCGAGATGGAATGGGCGATCGGCCGGCAGCCGCGGCGTGAACTCGATGCCGGCGGCGGTCACCCGCGTTCTCAGGTCCTGGGCGCGGTTTGGAGCCATCACCGCTCCCGGTTTTAGTTGCGAGAATTCGTACTCGCCGGCCAGGATCTGGGCCTCGGCGCGGCTTAGCCAGCCGGGATCGACTCCCTTCGGCGGATCCTGCGAATCGGCCGAAGAGGACCGCGGAGCCAGACTGCAGAGCCCGATCAGGGCGGTGAGCAGAGCGCTCGAGCTCATGCGGAGCGCGAGCGATTCGAGGATGCGCGGCATGGGATGCCCCCTGTCTGAGAAGTGAAATGCCTACTCCCAGACAGGAACGCGCGAGTGGTCGCCGAACTGGATCAGCCGATCGAGCGAACGCGGGGCGAGCGGACTTCAGGGGCACGCCGGGCTCCCGGTGAGTCCTCGCGGCCGATCGAAGACCTGCCCGGCTTGAGGCCGACGCCGGCTCCCTCTAGTCTCCGACAATGCCCCTTTCCGCGGCCGAGGCTGCGGCCGCCTATGTCGCCCGCTACCGCTGGCTCATCCTCCTCGGCCTGATCACGGCCGCGATGATGGAGGTGCTCGACACCACCATCGTCAACGTGGCGCTGCCGCAAATGGCCGGAAACCTGGGCGCCACCCACGAAGAAATCGGCTGGGTGAGCACCGGCTACATCCTGTCCAACGTGGTGGTGCTGCCGATGACGGCGTTCTTCACCGAACGGTTCGGCCGGCAGCGCTACCTGGTGTTCTCGATCATCCTGTTCGTGATCGCCTCGTTCTTCTGTGGCACCTCGAACAGCCTGATCGAGCTGGTGGTCTGGCGGATCCTGCAGGGCGCGGGCGGCGCGGCGCTCCTCTCGACCGCCCAGGCCACGCTGCGCCAGATCTTCCCCTCCGAGCAGCAGAGCATGGTGCAGTCGATCTTCCTGCTCGGCGTGATCGTCGCCCCGACCCTCGGCCCCACGCTGGGCGGCTGGATCACCGACAACTACCAGTGGCACTGGTGCTTCTTCATCAACGTCCCGATCGGGATCGGGTCCACCTTCCTGGTGGCCACCTTTCTCAAGGATCCGCCCGACATGCGGCGGCGCGGTGGGGAGGTGGACTGGCTCGGCATCTCGCTGTTGACGATCGGCGTGGGCTCGCTCCAGTACGTGCTGGAGCAGGGGAATTCGAAGGACTGGTTCTCGAACGCCTGGATCGCCCGGCTCGCCGTGACCGCGGTGCTGTCGATCGTCGGCCTGCTGGTCTGGGAGTTGTCGCCCAGCAATCGCCACCCGGTGATCGATCTGCACGTGCTGAAGAACCGCGACCTCGCCGCCAGCCTGTTCCTGTTCGTGGCGCTGGGCTTCGCTCTCTATGGCGGTACCTTCATGTTCCCGCTCTTCACCCAGACCATCCTCAACTTCACCCCCACCAAGACCGGCCTGTCGCTGATGCCGGGCGGCATCGCCACCGCCTGCACCGCGCTGCTGTGCGGGCGTCTGATGGCGAGCGGCAGGATCGATCCGCGCTGGCTGATTTCGGTGGGCGTGGTGCTGATCATCAGCGCGATGTGGCGCCTGGGGCACCTCAGCACCCTGGCGGGCGACCGGGACGTGGACCTCGCCCTGGTGGTGCGCGGCGCCGCGCTCGGCATGCTGTTCGCGCCCATCAACTACGTCGCCTTCGGCAGTCTGCGGCCCAGCGACGCCCAGCAGGCGGCCGGGCTCATCAACCTGTCGCGCCAGCTCGGCGGTTCGTTCGGCATCGCGGTGCTCGCGACTTACGTCTCGACTCACACCCAGATCCACCGCGTCGACCTGATCAGCATGGTCGACATCACCAACCCGATCGTCCGCGACCGGCTCCAGAGCCTGACCAACTACCTGCTCGCGCACGGTTACACGGCGGTGGACGCTCGCCAGACTGCGCTCAGGCTGCTGGATGGGCAGGTCACCCGCCAGGCGGCGATGCTCAGCTACAACGACGCCTGGGGCCTGTTGCTCCTCACCTTCGTCATCGCCGCGCCGGCCATCCTCCTCCTGCGCCGGCCGCGCCCGAGGCCCATCGGACCCGCGCCTGCGGCTCACTGAGGGTGTAGGCTCTCCGATCTCACCCGGGAGGATTCCGTCATGCGTCGCCGTACTCCAGTCCTGTTCGCGGCCCTGCTCGTCACCCCCACGCTGGTAGCCGGCCGCGCGATCGCCGACTGCCCTCCGGATCAGCTCTTCAGTTCGCCCTCGTCCTACCCGAGCGGGCAGAGCCCGTTCCACATCGCCGCCGCCGATTTCAACTCCGACGGCGTGATCGATCTGGCCGTCACCGACAACGGCGGCTCCGACATCGGCGTCCTGCTGGGCATCGGCAATGGTGGATTCCAGGCCGCCGCGACGTATGCGGTGAATCCCGGCGATGGGAACCTTATCGTCGCCGACCTCGACCGTGACGGGATTCTCGACATCGTCACCAACAGCTCCGGCACCAACACCATCTCGGTGCTGAAGGGTCACGGCGACGGGACGTTCGCCCCGTCTGCCATCTACGCGGCCGGCGTGACCCCGTATGGGCTGGCGTGCGCCGATTTCAACGGCGACGGCGTTCCCGACATCGCAGCCGCCAACTTCGTGGGCAACACCGTTTCCATCCTGCTCGGGCTTCCGGCCGGCGGCTTCGCGTCCCCGTATGCGTACCCGGTCGGGGACCATCCGTACGACGTGAAGACCGGCGACTTCAATCACGACGGGATCGTCGATCTGGTGGTCACCAATCAGGACGGCCAGGACATCTGCATCTTCCTCGGACAGGGAACGGGCGGCGTCGGGAACGGCTCGTTCTCGAGCGCCGTCTTCTATCCCGTGCAGCTCTACCCCTACAGCGTCGCGGTCGCCGACTTCAACCACGACGGCATCCAGGACCTGGCGGTGGCGAACGGTGGCAGCGGAACGGTTTCGATCCTGCTCGGACACGGCAGTGGCGGAGTCGGAGACGGCACGTTCGGGACCGCGGTCTCGCTTTCGGCCGCGACGCAGCCGCGGAGCGTCGTGACCGGCGATTTCAATCGCGACGGAATCACCGACCTCGCGGTGGCGGACTACGGTGGCAGCGTCTCGATTCTCTTCGGGCGGGGGGCGGGGGGAAGTGGAAACGGGACATTCGCGGCGCCACTGGCTTTTCCGGCCGGCTCGAATCCCACCGATGTCGCGATCGGCGACTTCAATGGCGACACGCTTCAGGATCTGGCGGTCCCGAACTATCTGACGCAGACCGTCAGCGTTCTCATCCACGGCTGCGGCACACCGCCTCCGCCGCCGCCGAGCCCCTACCCGACGCTCACCGCGGTCCGCGACGTTCCCAATGATCAGGGCGGCCGCGTGTTCCTGACCTGGCTGCGCAGCGACCTCGATGGGCCGCCGAATCCGCAGATCACGGGCTATCGGGTATGGCGGCGGATTCCACCCCTGCAGGCTGCGCTCCTCGCGAACCGATCCGACGGATTGGCCCCGCGAGACGTGCATACTCGCCTCTTGCCCGGGACGGACGGGCTCACCGTCACCTACTGGGAAGCACTGGTGACGCTGCCTTCCGAGCAGCTCGAGGGCTACGGTTACACCGCGCCCACCACTCAGGATTCGATGCCGGGCAGCAATCCCTACACCGCGTTCTTCGTTACCGCGCTGACTTCGAACCCCGGCGTCTTCTACGAGTCGAACGTCGACAGCGGGTACTCGGTCGACAATTTCGCCCCGGCGCGGCCCGCAAAGGCGAGCGCCACGTACGCAAACGGCGCGGTCGCACTCCATTGGGCTTCAAACCGTGAGATCGACCTCGACTCCTACCGGGTGTACCGGGGAACCACCCGCGACTTCAGGCCCAGTCTCGCCAATCTGATCGACTCCGAAGCCGACACGACGCTCACGGATCTGCAGGGCGGGATGTCCGATTTCTACAAGATTACCGCCGTCGACCTGCACGGAAACGAGGGGCCGGCGGCGCCGGCGACCCCCGCCCTTGCCACCGCCGTGGCGGCGAATGCGGCGCTCTCGTTCGCGCTCCGAGGGGCGACGCCGAATCCCTCGCACTCGGGAGGCTTCACGATCTCGTTCGCGCTGCCGAACGCCGACCCGGCCTCGCTCGAGGTGTTCGATCTCGCCGGGCGGCGGATGTGGGGCGAAGCCGTGAACGGGCGCGCCGGCACGCAGACGACGGCGGTTGGCGGATCCGCAGCGCTGCCGGCCGGCGTCTATCTCGTGCAACTCACCCAGGGCGGGCGGTCGGCCACCACGCGAGTCGTGGTTTCGCGATAAGGGTTCGATTGCGCGTGTCGCCCGGAGCGCGAGTCGGGCGACGCGCCGGTCGCCCGCCGCCTACGCGCGCGAGCGCCGCGGACTGGCGCGGGGCGGCCACGCGGACAGCGTCGCCGGGCACTTCAACAGCTCGGGCACGGTGACGAAACGGTACCCGCGCGCGCGCAGTCCCTCGATGATGCCGGGCAGGGCGCGAACCGTCGCGCCCTGATCCGCTCCGTGCTCCAGATTCATCCCGTCGTGGAGGAGGATGATCGAGCCGGGGCGCGCGCGACTCAGAGTTCGCTCCACGATGGTCTGAACCGGAAGCGGATCCCAGTCCCCCGGCGCGTCATCCCAAGTCACCGCAATCAGCGAATCGCGGTCGAGCACGCTCATCAGCCAGGGCGTGCGCAGCCCGTTGGGCGGGCGGAACAGGTGTGCGTACTGCCCGGTGGCGTTGCGGATGCTCATCTCGGCATTGCTGACTTCCGCCTGGAGGGTGGTGGAGGGCCGCAGCGCGAACGGCATCGGGTGATGATCGGTGTGATTGCCGACGATGTGCCCCTCACGGACGATGCGGGCGGCGGTGTCCGGAAAATGACGGACGTTTTCACCAATCAGGAAGAAGGTCGCCTTCACGTTTTCGCGCTTGAGAATGTCGAGCACCTGCGAGGTGCACGGCTCGTTGGGACCGTCATCGAAGGACAAGGCCACCAGCTTGTCCGCGCCGGCTCCTCGCCAGTAGGTTCGCCCAAACAGACTCGACTGAGGTGACAGCGCCGCCGCGCTCAGCCCGGCGATCGCGAGCAACGCCAGGGTCCAGAAGGCCGCGATGCCCCAGCGCCGGCGTGGGGCGGCCGGATCATCCCGAACCACCTGGAAGTCCCGCCACATCGGGCGCGAGAACAACCTCATCGAAACGAAGTTGGAGATGTAGACGAACAGATTGTTGAGCAGGGCGTGATTCCAGCGGCGCGACGAAGTTCGCACCTGAAGCGAACGAATGACGCGTACCTTTCCGACCGCCCGCAGGCGTTCCGAGATCTCGCAATCCACCTGCAGGCTGTAATTTCGGTTCCAGCCGCCAATCTTCTCGAACGCCTCGCGGCGAACCGAGAAGTTCGCCCCCCACAGGTGCGGCCCCTTGGGATCGAACGAATCGATCCAGTTGAACAGCGGCACCAGCACGCGAGCGAGAAACCATCCCCTCAGGTTCGGCCGCTCGAACACGATGCCGCCACCGATCGCGACGGCGCTCCTGTCCCGCTGATACTCATGGATCAGCCGCGACACCCAGTTGCTCGGCACCACGCTGTCGGCGTCGGTCAGCGCGATGATGTCGCTTTGCGCATGGGCGAAGCCGCGAATCAGCGCCCCGGAGTAATCGCGGTTGGAGTCGCGGATCACCGTGACGCCGGCCCGTTGCGCGATCTCGGCCGTGGCGTCGGTGCTGCCGTTCTCGACCACGATGATTTCCAGCGGGCCCGGATAGTCCTGCGAGAGCAAGGCATCGAGGCAACGAGGAAGAAGGACTTCCTCGTTGTGGGCGGGAACGACGATTGAGACGCTATTTAGCTTCAGCCGGTACCTGCTTTGCGATTACAGCGCGGTGGCGCGGCAAGGGAAGCGCGCGTTCTGGGGACTCAGGGGTGCGATGCTAGGGATGAGGGCCGGGAGTCGTCAAGGACGCCATCAGGGCAGGGCCGGAATGGAGTCCGTAAGGGGCGCCTCGGCTTCGGCATAGACTCGGCGCACGAACCAGTCGACCAGATAGACGCCGAACTCCTGGTACCGCGCGCTGTCCCGTTGGGTGATGGTGGCGCGAAGCGCCTGGATCTCCGAATCGGCGGAAATGACCTGCACGGCCGAAGCCACCGGTTGACCCCGGGATCTCTGCTCGAGCCCCAGCTCCCGCTCGCGCCGCAGCAGCCTCAGCGTGTCGTGCAGGAGATTCTCGTCGTGGAGCGCCGCGCCGTGCCCCGGGATCACGGTCGCCGCGTCCAGCGCGTCGATCCATTCCAGCGAGCGGATCCAGCCCCGGGGATAGCAGAAGAGCGCGAAGGTGATCGGGTTGACGAGCAGGTCCCCGCTCACCACGAGGTTCTCGTGGGGCAAGTAGAGGAACGCGTCGCCCGGCGTGATGGCGCGATCGACGTGCAGCACGTGGATCTCTCGCGAGCCGAGGTGGATGGTGAGCGAGTCGGTGAAGGTCAGGTTGGCGAGCACATGGCGCGCCGCGCGCTTTTGGGCGAGGAAGAACTGGTCTTGATCAAGGTGCTGTTGCCACTTCGCGGCGTCGGCCGACGGCGGATTCGAGGCCCGCGACTTCGCGAGCTGCTCTTCGATGTCGTGAATGTGCGCGGGGAGCTGGCGGTCGAGTCCGGGCTGGTTGAATGCGATCGCCGGCCCGGCCATCAGGGCGCGGGTCGTCGCGTGGCTGATGATCACCAGATTCGGGAAGGCGTCCGCATACACCTGGGCTCCGTACCAGTGGTCCCAGTGCCAGTGCGAATAGACCAGATAGCGGACCGGCTGCCGCGTGAGCTTGCGAATCTCGGCCAGTACGGCTCGGGCGGCCGCCGGAGTCCCATTGGCGTCGAACACCAGCACGCCGTCGTCTGACACCACCGCGACCGAATTGCCGTCGAGCCCGACGTCGCCATAGGGCGGGGTCTGGAACAGGTAGATGCCGGGGGCGACCTCGGTCCGGGTGGGCGCCGGGACCGGCGAGGCCGAGGTGAACGGCAGCAGCAGGAGCAGCGCAGCCAGGCGGCCGAGTCCGAGACTCATGAGCGGGAGGCTAAGGGTTGTGGCTCACGTGGCGTGGGCGCGAGCCGGCGAACGCCGTTCGCGGAGCGACGCGCGCGTGACCGGAGCCTACCGGCGCGGTTGTGTGGCGGAGAGTGTTGATGGCCGGGATCGTGCAGAGCAATCCCGGCCATGGACCTCTCCGGCGATTCGTTCAAGCCACCCTTCTGCCCCAGGCCGTGGTGTCGCTTCCACTTGAGCCCCTCGGGCTGGCGCTGGGTCCGCTTCGGCTCCTTCACCCGCCAGTGTCTACCCCGTTGCATTCCCCGCTTCCGCTGTCGACACTGCGGCTCCACCTTCAGCTCGCAGAGCTTCTCCACCACCTAC
>DATKAB010000049.1 GCA_035498555.1 Candidatus Sulfotelmatobacter sp. | reverse complement strand
GCCGCGCGCGCGCGACCAGTCGCCAGCCGGTGGTGCGAGCGAGACCGATCCACAGCCCGAGTAGCGCGAGCAGCCCCACCGTGCCCATGGTGGCCGCTACCTGGACCGGCACGCTGTGCAGATGCCCGGCCGGCTCCCAGGCGCCCGGGGACTTGTAGCGCTGGTAGAGCGCGTGCAGGTCCTGCAGTCCGACGCCGGTAAGTGGATGGTCGCGGAACATGCGCGCGCCCGCCTGCCACATCAGTTCGCGCTGCTGATTGTTGGCGTTGGCCGGATCGAAGGCGCTGAGGAAGCGCGCTCGAAATCCGGCCGGGCCGAAGCGCGCCGCCAGCGCGACCAGCGCGGCGAGCGCCGCCAGTGCCCATGGTCGCCTCACCGCCAGCATCACCGCGGCGCCGGCGATCAGCCCGAGCCAGCTGCTGCGCGTGTAGGTGAAGGCGAGCGCCGCGCCGCACACCGCCAGCGCCACGGCGGCGAGCGCGCGCGCGCGGCCGCCGCGGGCCCGGAGCAGAAGCGCGAGCGCCACGCAGCAGGCGATCATCAGCTGCCCGCCAAAGGTGATGTAGTGCCCGACCGGCCCGCGCGCTCGCGCCGGGTAGGCCGCGCCCTTCGCGAAGTAGATCGCGAGGCCGGTGGCTGCGGAAAGCGTCGCGGAGATCAGCAGGGCATACACCGCCGGCCGGCCCACTCGAGAATCGCGCGCCTGCCAGGCGGTGAGCCCGACCAGGAACGGGAAGAGCGCCTTGGTGAGGCGCGGCAGGCTCGCCGAGCGGTCCACGGCGAACAGCGCGGAGAGCGCCAGCGCGACGGCCCAGCCCGCCCCGGCGAGATCCATGGGGGAGCGGCTCCAGCGCGGCCCCGGGCGAATCGTCCAGCGCGCCAGCGTGATCGCCGCCAGCACCCCGACGGCGATCGACATGGGCGCCACCGTCCAGTAGCCCGACGCGACCCAGATCAGGAACACCGCCGCGGAGACGCGCGCGAGCGGATCGAATTGTGGCGAGAGCTGGGCGGGCTGGGCGATGGGAGGGTCCCCGGGCGCTGGGCAAGGCCGCGCCGACGCGAGGGAGCCACGCTCCGGCGCGGCCGCGGCACGCTATCCGAGCTTCCCCGAGGCTGTCCAGCCGTGAGATGATCAGTGCGCGACTGAGGCCCGGGGCCGGGATTGGGGCCGGAATCCGCGATTCCCAGTGAATTTTGCGGCGCGACCGGACGATCACGGTGTAGAACAGGAAACGAGCCCTGCGCCTCCCACAACCCGCCTCCCCAACTCCAGCCCTCGAGCCCTCCATCACCAACATTTCGTTGACATGGGATAGGTCGTCCCCTAGCCTGCGCGCACCCGGCCGTTCAACCGAGGAAGGGCGTGAATTTCCGGGATTTGCGAATGCCCCGATGCTTCCCCAAAGGCATTGCAGGTGATCAGGGAGGAACGTAGATGAGGGTCCTCGTCACAGGAGGTGCGGGGTTCATCGGGTCGCATCTCGCGGAGCGGCTTCTCCAGGACGGTCACGACGTCACCATCCTCGACGACCTGTCCACCGGCCGCCTCGAGAATCTCAATTCCTTCAGTCCCCATCCCCGTCTTCGCTTCGTCGAGGGCGACGTCGCCGAGGGCACGCTGGTCTCGGACCTGGTCGCCGAATCGAGCCGGGTCTACCACCTCGCCGCCGCGGTGGGCGTGCGCTACGTGGTCGAGAATCCCCTGCGATCGCTGCTCAACAACGTGCGGAGCACCGAGGCGCTGCTCGAAGCCTGCGACCGTCACCACCGCAAGGTGGTCTTGTTCTCGAGCAGCGAGGTCTATGGCAAGGGCGCCACGGTCCCGTTCTCGGAAGACGATGATCGCGTGCTCGGGCCCACGCACAAGCTGCGCTGGTCGTACGCCTGCGGCAAGGCGGTGGACGAGTGCCTGGCGATCTCCTACCACCAGCAGCGGCAGCTGCCGGTGGTGATCGTGCGCTGTTTCAACACGTGCGGCCCTCGCCAGTCGGCGTCGTACGGCATGGTGATTCCGAACATGATCGAGCGGGCGCTCCGCGGCGATCCGATCCTCGTCTACGGCGATGGCCAGCAGACGCGCTGCTTCTCGGCGGTGAGCGACGTGGTGCGCGGCACCGTGGCGCTCGCCGAGACGCCGGCCGCCGAGGGCGGCATCTTCAACCTCGGCACGGATGAAGAGGTCAGCGTCCTCGACCTGGCCCATCGCGTGAAGCGACTGTGCCAGAGCGACTCGCCGATCCAGCACGTGCCCTATTCCGAAATCTACGGCAGCTCGTTCGAGGACATGCGCCGCCGCGCCCCGGATCTTGCCAAGATCCGCCGCCTGGTGGGCTACCGGCCCGAGGTGCGTCTCGACCAGCTGCTCGAAACCACGATTCGCGTCACCTGCGAGGAAAAGGGGCTCGCCTGCCCGATCGGGCTGGCCGCCAGCTGAGCCCCTTCCGCTGCCCGCTTCTCCACCCGCCGGCCTTCCAGACCGGCGGGTTTGTCATGTCAGGGCCGCATCCGCGATAATCCCGCCATGACCGAACCCGTTCAGTGGGGAAGACAGCCGAAGCGCAAGCCGCGTCCCTCCGTCGATTCTCCCGGCGGAAGTCCGAGTTCGCCCGTCGGCCCGCTCGAGACGCCGCCTTCGCCCGAGCATGCGGCCACCATCATCCACGCGCCGAGGCCCGCGGCGACCAGCGCGCCCGCGCGCGAGAGCTACGAGGCGCCGCGTCCGCGCCGCGAGCCGAGTGAGCCGGACGAGGGCGACGCGCGGCTGCGCGACCTGGTCGTGCTGATGGCGCGGGGCCTGGTGGATCATCCCGACGACGTCACGGTGGAAGTGGTGGAGCCCGGCGAGGACGCCTGCCTCGAGCTGCGCGTCCATCCCGACGACACCGGGCACGTGATCGGGCGCCAGGGCCGCACCGCGCGCGCGATGCGACTCTGCCTCGGCGCCGCGGCCTCCAGGCTCGGACGCCGCGCCAGCCTCGAAATCGCCGACTGAGCCTCCAGCCGGACGACCTGGTGCGCATCGGCCGGCTCGGCCGGCCGCACGGGTTGCGGGGCGAGATGGCCCTCGACCAGACCAGCCTCACCGCGCGAGAATTGATGCGCGTCCGGCGTTTCCTGCTGAAGCGGCGCGCCGGCGAGACGCTGGAGCTGAGCATGGCGGGAGCGCGTGACGCGCACCCACGCCCGCTCGTCCGCTTCGCCGGATACGACGGACGCGAGCGCGCCGCCGAGCTGACCGGCGGCGAGCTGTGGGCCGAGCGGGAACGAATCCCGGATCCCGGCCCGGGGATCGCGTACACGTTCCAGCTGGTGGGCTGCCGGGTGATCACGGAGGAGGGTCGCGAACTGGGCCGGCTCGAGAATGTGTGGCTGACGGGTGCTCATCCGGTGTATGTCGTGCAAGGAGAGAAGGAGCTGCTACTGCCCGCCCACGCCGGCGTGGTGAAGCGCGTGGACCTCGCCGCCGGCGTGATCACGGTCGTGCTGCCGGCCGGAATCGAAGAGATCTAGGGCCCCGCGATCCCCCCACATGAGAATCTCACTGCTCACCATCTTTCCCGATTTCTTCCCGCCGGTGCTCGCCGAGGGGATGATCCGCGCGGCGCGCTCAATTGGCCGGCTCGAGGTGCGCGTCATCGCGCTGCGCGACTACACCGAGGACACGCACCGCACCACCGACGACTATCCCTTTGGCGGCGGCCCCGGAATGATCATGAAGGTGGAGCCGATCGATCGCGCGCTCGCCTCCCTCGATATCGGCACGCGCGAGGCGCGGCCGGCCGGAACGCGGGTGCTGCTCACTTCCCCGCAGGGGCGCCGGTTCGATCAGGAGATGGCGATCGCACTGTCGAGGCTCGATCACCTGGTGGTCGTGTGCGGGCGTTACAAGGGGGTGGACGAGCGCGTCGCCGAGCATCTGGTCGACGAAGAGATCTCGCTCGGCGACTTCGTGCTCTCGGGCGGCGAACCGGCCGCGCTCTGTATCGTGGACGCGATCGCCCGGCTGCTGCCCGACGTGGTGAGCGATTTCGACTCGGTCGAGGGCGATTCGTTCCATTCGGGCCTTCTCGACGCCGCCTACTACACTCGCCCGGCCGAGTACCGCGGCTGGAAGGTGCCCGACGTGCTGCTCTCCGGGCACCACGCGCAGATCGCGCGCCGCCGTCGCGAGGATGCTCTGCGCAGGACACTCGAGCGGCGACCGGATCTGCTGACCGACGCCGAGCTGACTCCCGAGGATCGCGAGTTCCTGGGCAAGCTCACGCGCGAGCGCGAGGCAAACCGGTCGTGAAGCGCGCGATCGGCTGCATCGCGACGATCACGATCCTGCTGGCGCCGGCCGGGTGTTCGAAGCAAGAGTTTCCGACTCAGAGCCAGATGTTCACCAGCGACTCGCCGGCACTGCTTCAACTGATGCCGGTGCCGGGCTCGGCGACCGATGCGGTGAGCGCGTTGCAGTGGTGCTTCAATCACCGGAACTGGGGGCAACTCGAGACTCTGCTCCCCTCGGACTACGAGTTCATCTTCGCCCCGGCCGATAGCGCCGGCAACGCGTTCACCGGGCGCAGGCTGGTCCGCGATGCGGAAATCACCTGCGAAGAGCACCTGTTTCAGACCGGAGTCGCCCACGCGCCGCCCGCCAGCTCGATCCAACTCGTCTTCGAGCGGGACCTGGTGGCGCTTCCCGATCCGCGGCCGGGGAAGACCTATCCGTGGCATCAGACGGTTAGAACACAGGTGACGCTCTCGATCCAGGCGGGCGATCAGGAGTATCGCGTTCTGGGGCACGCCCTGTTCCATGCGGTGCGGGGGGATTCGGCGGCGATCCCGCCGGATCTCGCGGCACGCGGCTACCACGCCGATCCCAATCGCTGGTGGATCGAGCGCTGGGAGGACGAGACCGGGGAAGGGCCGGGGGGCGCAACCCGCGTCGAGAGTCCGCTCCCCGCGCGGACGGCCACCTGGGGTTCGGTCAAAGCGCTCTATCGTTGATCGGACCATGTTTCCGCGATTTGAACGGGTTCCGAGGCTCCCCTATACTGCGCGCCCTTCCGATTGGCCCGGTGGTCCGGGCTTCCAGCAGAAAGGAGCCCTCCCGTGGGCCTGATTGAAAAGCTCGAAGCTGCTCATCTCAAGACCGATCGCCCCTCGATGCGCCCGGGCGACACCGTCGAAGTGTCGGTGCGTGTGATCGAGGGCGACAAGGAACGCCAGCAGAAGTTTCGTGGCGAAGTGATCAACGTTCGCGGCAGCGGCCTGCGCGCCACCTTCACGGTTCGCAAGATCAGCGAAGGCGTGGGGGTCGAGCGCACCTTCCCGCTCCACTCGCCCTCACTGGCGGACGTCAAGGTCATGAAGCACTCGAAGGTGCGCCGCGCGAAGCTGTTCTACCTGCGGCGTCGCTCCGGAAAGGCCGCGCGCCTGATGGAGAAGAAGGGCGCGGGAGAAGCGGCCACGGAGTGACCGGGCGGCTCTGGCGCCGACTGGCGCGCGCCGAGGCCCGTCTTGCGGGCGGGCGAGCGACGGTGGCCGGGGTGGACGAGGCCGGACGCGGGCCGCTGGCCGGTCCGGTGGTCGCCGCCGCGGTGGTGCTCGATCGGGAGCGCAACTGGCGCGGCCTCGACGACAGCAAGAAGCTGACGCCGGATGATCGTAGCGAGCTCTACGCCCGGGTTCTCTCAGGAGCCCGGGCGTTCGGCTGGTCGGTGATCGGGCCGAGGCGCGTGGATGCGATGAACATCCGCCGCGCGAGCCTCGAAGCCATGCGCCGCGCGGTGCTGCGCCTCTCGCTCGCGCCCGAGCTGGTGCTGGTGGACGGCCTCGATCGCATCCCCGGTCTCTCGTGCGAGCAGCAGGCGGTGGTGGACGGCGATGCGAAGCTCCTGTCGGTCGCCGCCGCTTCGATCGTGGCCAAGGTGGTGCGCGACCGGATCATGGAGCGGCTCGATCAGGTCTGGCCGGCCTACGGATTCGGGCGCCACAAAGGCTATGGAACGCCCGATCATCTCGAGGCGCTCGAGCGGCACGGTCCGTGCCCGCTCCATCGCTACAGCTTTGCACCCGTGGTGGAGCTCAAGCTGGCGCTTTGAACCTGCCCCCGGCGAACTCGCCCCCGCGAGCGAGCAGGCGATGGCGACTCATCTGTCCAAGGGCGAACGCGGCGAGGACCTCGCCGCCGCTTACCTGGGACTGATAGGCTGGGCCCTGGAAGGGCGTCGTGTCCGGCTGGCCGGCGTCGAGGTGGATCTCGTCGCGCGTGACGGTCGAACGCGCGTGCTGGTGGAAGTGAAGCTGCGCACGCATTCCGGATTTGGCGGCGCGCCGTTCGCGCTCGAGCACGACCAAGCCGAGCGCTTGCGGCGTGCGGCCGCGGCGCTGTTGCGCCGGTCGCCCGAGCCGGTGCGCGTGGATCTGATCGCGGTGGATCTGACCGAAGGCGAGGCGAGGATTCGGCACTACCCGAACGCCGCTCCCGGACGATGAGGTGAGGGAAGCGCGCGGAGTCGATCGACCCATTCCATGGTGAAGGTCCCCCGTTTCGGAAGAATCGAGCTGCCGGTCGGGCTCGCCCGCCGGCTGCAGGCGCGAGTGCGCGTGGAGCGCCGGCGCTGGATCGCGCGCTGGCGCGCGCGCTCGGTGGGCGGCGGCGCGGTGCTGTTCCCGACCGCCGGCGGCGGCGCGGTCGCGATCGCGACGCTGGCGGGCGACGTCGAGCATCCGCCGGCCGGCCCACGCATCGCGATCCTTCATGCCACCGCCGGCAGTGGACACAAGCGCGCCGCCGAATCGCTGGCCGAGGCCTTTCTCGAGCAACGCCCCGACGTGCTGGTGCGCGAGGTGGACACCCTGGTGTTCGCCTCGCGCTTCTATCGCGACACCTACGCCAGCACCTACAACGTGATGGCCTCGCGCGTACCGGCGCTGTGGGCGGCGCTCTATCACTCGTCGGCCCGGCCGCGCGTGCTGCGCGGCACCTCGCCGGTGCGGCTGGCGATGGATCGCCTCAACCTGCGGCGCCTGGTGCACGTGCTCGAGCGCGAGCACCCCGATGCCGTGGTGTGCACCCACTTCCTGCCGGTCGAGGTGCTTTCCCCTCGCCGCGGCAACGGCCGCATGACGGTGCCGCTCTACTGCGTGATCACCGACTTCACCGCGCATCCGTTCTGGGCGTTTCCGCATGTGGACCGCTACTTCGTCGCCAGCGAACAGGTGGCGAGCGAGCTGCAGGGCCACGGAGTGGCCGCCGATCGCATCGAAGTGAGCGGCATCCCGATCGAGCCGCGCTTCGCGCGGAGGATCGGACGCGACGCGGCGCGCGCGCGATTGAGCATCGACCCGGCGCGGCCCGCGGTGCTGGTGATGGGTGGCGGCGCGGGGGTGGGGCCGCTGGCCGAGCTGGCGGAGCGCATTGCCGCGCTTCCTCCGACTCCGCAGGTGCTGGTGCTGTGCGGCACCAACGCGCGCCTGCTGCGCCAGGTCTCCGCCCTGTCGGCGGGCGCGGGTGGAAGGATTCGCGCGTACGGATTCCGGGGCGACGTGGACGTCATGCTCGAGGCCTGCGATCTCGTGGTGAGCAAGGCTGGCGGGCTCACCTGCTCCGAGGCGCTGGTGAAGGGCACGCCGATGGTGATCTTCCGCCCCACGCCCGGCCAGGAGGTCGCCAACGCCCAGTGGCTCGAGAAGGGCGGCGCAGCGGTGCACGCCGATTCGGTCGGCGAGGTGGACGCGGCGGTGCAGCGCTGGCTGGTGGACCGCGCGGCGCTCGATCATGCGCGCGCGGCGTGCGCGAGACTCGCGCACCCCGACGCCGCCCGCCGCATCGCCGGGCGCGTGCTCGAATCGGCGCCCCAGGCGCGCGCCGCGGGATGAGCGACGCCCGCGCCGTGAGCCACACACCCTCGAATTCCGACCTGGTCTCGCGAATGCTCGCCGGGGATCGCGTCGCCCTGGCGCGCGCGATCTCGCGGGTCGAGAACGAATCGGAAGGCGCCGTGGAAATCCTCGACGCCTGCTTCAGGCGGAGCGGCCGCGCCTTTCGCATCGGCATCACCGGGCCGCCGGGCGCCGGCAAGAGCACGTTGGTGACCCGGCTGGCCCAGCTCTATCGCAAGCGCGGCGAAACCGTTGGCATCGTCGCGGTGGATCCCACCAGTCCGTTCAGCGGCGGCGCGCTGCTCGGCGATCGCGTGCGCATGGGCGAGCTGTCGGGCGACGACGGCACCTTCATCCGCTCGATGGCGACCCGCGGGAGCCTCGGCGGACTCGCGGTGCACACCGCGCAGGCGTGCGACGTGCTCGACGCCGCCGGCTTCACGCGCTTGCTGATCGAGACCGTGGGCGTGGGACAGAGCGAGCTGGAAGTGGCACAGACCGCGGACTCGACCGCGGTGGTGCTGGTGCCGGAATCCGGCGACGGCATCCAGGCCATGAAGGCGGGATTGATGGAGATCGGCGATCTGTTCGTGATCAACAAGTCCGATCGCGAGGGCGCCGAGCGCGCCGCGTTCGCCGTCAACGCCGCGCTCGAGATGCGCGCGACGACATCGGCCTGGCGCCCTCCGGTGCTGATGACCACCGCCTCCACCGGCCAGGGCGTGGACGAAGTGGTGGATCGCTTCGAGGAGCACCTTGCGCACCTCGCCGACCATGCCGGGCTCGAGCGCCGCCGCCGCCGCCGGCTCGAGCAGCGCCTCGCCGACCTGCTGCGCGCCCGGCTGTGGGAGGGCTTCCGCGCGCGGCTCACGCCATCCGACTGGGACGCGGCAGTGAACGCGCTCGTGAACCGCGAACAGACCCCGCATCAGGCCATGGAGCGGCTGGTCGAGCATGTCGATCGGGACGGGATCCGCACCCGCTGATTTGGTCCCAACGGCGCGCCGGCGTTCGGTGCTGCCGCTCGTGCTGCCGCTGCTCGATCTGTTGGTGCGCCTCGCCGGCGCGATGCGGCCGCTGCGCTATCTCGACGGCCTCACCATTCCCGACGACGCCTATCTGTCGCTGACGCTGGCCCGCAACCTGGCGCGCGGCCTAGGGCCCCTGTATGGCACGGCGCCCACCAGCGGAGTCCAGCCGCTGTTCGCGTTCCTGATGTCACCGGCGTTCGCGATCTGGTCCCATCAGACGCTGCCGCCGGTGCGCTTCGCGCTGGTGATGCTGGCGCTTTGCGATGCGCTGTGCCTTGCAGTGCTGCTGCTGTGGTGGCGGCGGTTCGTGCGTTCCGAATCCGCGCTGGCGGTGGCGGGCCTCGCCTGGGTGCTGAGTCCCTACGCCCTGCAGACCTCGCTCAATGCGATGGACACGACGCTCGCCTGTCTCGCGGTGGTGATCTCGTTGACGCTGCTCGATCGCGTGCGCGAGGCGAGCGGCTTCCCGTGGATCCGGCGCGCGGCGGTGGCGGGCGCGAGCGTGGCGCTCGCGTCGTTCGCCCGCATCGACTCGGCGCTGCTGGTCCCGGTGGGGATCGTCGCGATCGTGGTCTGGAGCCGGGCGCGGGACGGCCGGTCGCGGCCGGCGCTCGCCGCCTGCGCGGCATTCGCGATCGCCGCGACGCTGGTGTACGCGCCGTGGCTGGTCTACCAGAGTCGCCTGACCGGGGAGCTGATGCCGGTCTCGGGCCGGGCACTTCACTATCTGGCCATGGCCAACGTCGCCGAGCATCCGACCTTCGCCAATTTCGCCGCGCCGATGACGGTCAAGGCGATCGTGGCGCTGGCGCGCCGCAACGTGTTCCCGATCACTTTGCTTACCGTGCTCGCGATCGCGCTGACGGTGCGGCGGCGCTGGCCGGCGGCGGGCGCCGGACTCCGGCGGCTCGCCCCATTCGCGTGCTTCGTCGCGCTGTTGCTGCTCGCGCACACCTACTGGGTCGCGACCTCGTGGTACTTCCCGCGCTATTTCTTCCCGGTGCTGCCGTTGCTGCTGGGAGCCGTCGCCGTGCTGACTCAGGCTCTGGCGACCAGCCTGGTACCGCAGACTCGACTGCGGCTCGCGGCGGCGCTGGCCGTGCTCACCGTGGTCGGAAACGTCGCTCAGCCTCCGTTCCTCAAGGTCTTCCTGTCGCGCGATTCGCGCACTCTCGGCTACATGAATCTCGGCCGTTGGGCGCGCGATCGGTTCGTGCCTGGAACAGTGGTGGGTGGGATGCAGACCGGCGCGCTGGCCTATTTCGGCGAAGGCCTGCAGGTGGTCAACCTCGATGGCGTCGTGAACACCGCGGCGCTGCGCGCCACGTTTCACCGCCGCATCCTCGACTACGCGCGGGCCAGCGGTGTCACCTGGGTGGTCGGCTGGAAGGACGATGCCGACTACCTCGTGACTCACACCGCCGGCGCCGACTCGAGCGCACTCACGCTCGCCGAACCGATCACCGGATTCCTGAGCTGGAACCAACCGTGGTATCTGTGGCGTCTGAATCCCCGACCCGCGGCACCGCCGCGATGAGCGAAGGCCGCGCGCGTCACGAACGCCGGCCGCGGCCGTACTCGAGGCGGACAGGAGGAGTTCCGAAATGACGACCCATCCGCGGGAAATCGCCACCCTGGCCGGTGGCTGCTTCTGGTGCCTCGAAGCGGTGTTCAAGGAGTTGAAAGGCGTGGAACGCGTGGTCTCGGGCTACGCCGGCGGCCAGGTCGCCAACCCGAGCTACGAGGACGTGTGCACGGGCTCGACCGGCCACGCCGAAGTGGTGCAAGTGACGTTCGATCCCGAAGTGATCACCTACCGCGATCTGCTCCAGGTGTTCTTCAGCATTCACGATCCCACCACGCTCGACCGGCAAGGTCACGACGTCGGCACGCAGTACCGCTCGGCGATCTTCACTCATTCGCCGGAGCAGGAGCGCATCGCGCGCGCCACCATCGCCGAACTCGGCGCGACGAAGCTGTGGAGCGATCCGATCGTGACGAAGATCGAG
>DATKAB010000048.1 GCA_035498555.1 Candidatus Sulfotelmatobacter sp. | reverse complement strand
CATGTCGCTCGCGCCGGCCACCCCGCCTGCCTCGAGCGCGGCCAGGGCACCGCGCCGCCAGCACCGGCTCGCCGCGTGGATCGTGGCGATCGGCGCCGACGCGCTGCAGTGGGTGCTGTTCCCGATCTTCGGATTGGGCGCGCTCTCGCCGATCAACAGCGGGCTCGACCTTGTAGTGGCCATCGTCCTGTGGCGATTGCTCGGCTGGCACTGGGCACTGCTGCCAAGCTTCGTCGCCGAGCTGATCCCGGGACTCGATCTGGTGCCGTGCTGGATCGCGGCGGTGTTCCTGATGACGCGCGGCCGGCCGCCGGCCTCATCCGCCGTTCCGGTCGAGCCCGCGGGCCCCGCGCCGCCGACAGCCAGTGATGCGCCCCGCCTTCCTCAGCCCTGACAACGACTGAACCCGGCGCCGCGCGCCGGCTGATATCGTCCCGCGCTCATGTCTCGCGATCCCGCCCTGCTCGACGAGTGCCGCGCCCTGCAGAAGGCCATCGCGCACTACCCCACGCTCGCCGAATTGCGCGCTTCACGCGAATGGCCGGATCTCGAGCGTCGCTTCCGCGCGCTGTTCGAGCGGTTGTTTCGCTACGTGCCCGACACGCCGCCTTCCTCCAGGCCGACGGGCTCGCCGGTGCGCGCCGTGCAATGGAACATCGAGCACGGCAACTGGTACGAGCCGCTCGAGCGCGCGCTCACCCAGCAGCCCGATCTTCGCGACACCGATCTGCTGTTCTTCAACGAAATCGATCTGGGCATGGCGCGCGCGGCAAACCGCGACGTGACCGGCGATCTCGCGAAGACCCTGAATCGCTACGCGGTGTGGGCGCCGCTGTTTCTCGAGACCACGTCCGGCCGCGACGACGATCCGATCGCCGCCGCGGGGCGCGAGAATCAGGAGTCGTTGTTCGGGCTCGCGATCCTCTCGCGGTGGCCGATCGGCAAAGTGCGCGTGGTCGATTTCCCGAGCCCCGAGCGGATGCAGTTCGAGCTCGAGCGCATGGTCGGGCGCCACGTCGCACTGATCGCCGAGATCGAGCGGCCGGGTGCTCCGTTCGTCGCGGT
This sequence comes from Candidatus Sulfotelmatobacter sp., assembly GCA_035498555.1. Lineage (NCBI taxonomy): Bacteria > Pseudomonadati > Acidobacteriota > Terriglobia > Terriglobales > Candidatus Korobacteraceae > Candidatus Sulfotelmatobacter > Candidatus Sulfotelmatobacter sp. Next base: position 13,169 of record DATKAB010000048.1, on the reverse strand, counting down.
CTCGGCGCATCTCGAGGTGCATCGCACGCGGCTCGAGCGAGAACATCAGATGCGCGCGGCGCTCGACGCGCTGCGTGACGAGCGGCGCCCGATCATCTTCGCCGGCGACTGGAACACGCACACCTTCGATCGCGGCCTGTGGCACTCGCCGCTGACCGGCGCCGGCGCGCTGCTGTTCTGGCCCGGGCCGATGCTGCGGCATCGCCTGCGGCATCCCGATCGCGGTCCGTTCCACGAGCCGCTGTTCGACCGCCTGCGCGAGGCGGGATTCACGTGGGAGACGTTCGTGGATTTCGAGCCGACGCTGCAAGTGCGCTTCGATCGCATCGACGAGGCGCGCATCGTGACGCAGGCGCTTGGGCCCTTGATTCGCCCGCTGCTCGACTGGGCGGAGCGGCGCGGCGCGCTGCGACTCGACTGGTTCGCGGCGCGCGGCTGGAAGGGCGGCCGCGGCCACACCGTGCACGGGCTCGACGGGCCAGGCAAGGCCTCGGATCATGCACCGATCGTCGCCGAGTTCGAATAGCGGACGAGCGCTGTCGCGCGCGATGTCGCGCGGCGCAATGGAAGACGCCCGGAGAAACTCCAGGATCCGAAGCGAAGACGGGGGCGGGATCGGGCCGCCCCGCGATGGCCCTCCGCCCCCCGCAAGGCGCTCTCGATTCCCCTTGGATCGTCGCGGCTTCGGCGGGATAATTCGTGGCAGTCGAGTCATGACGCCCCGGAATGGCTGCCTGGGAGGGAATGGTGTCGACGCCGCTCCTCGCATTGGCCGGCGCGCTCGTGCTGGCGACCGCACCGGCCGTCCGCCCGGTTGGCAATCCCATCTGCGACCCGACGATCGAGGACTGCTTCGGCGAGTTCGGTGACGCCCCGAGCGGCGTGCTGGCCTATCCGCCCGACGGCGTCATCGGAAGCTTCCCAACCTGCGTCGGAACTCCGAACTTCGTCTTCCACGCGCAAGGAGGGACCGTCTATCTCGGCTCGGGCGTGGACTACGAGTCGGATGGGAACCACAACGACTGCGGATTCCTGATGTACGACGAGGACGAGTGCGATCCGTCGACCGGAGACGCCGGGCTGACGGTGCCGGCCGCCTACACCATCAACACCACTGGAAACTACGTGCTGTGTGGTCCTCCGACCCAATCCACGCTCGGCAATTCCTGCGATCACGTAGTCTGGGGACCGGGCTTCAACATCATCGCCGTGAACACGCTTCTGGTGCCGGTCTATCTGCAGATCCTGGCCGACTGGAACCACAACGGGATGTGGGACACGCAGACCGCCACCTGTCCCAACGGGGACGTCGTGACCGAGCAGCCGGTCGTCAACTTCCCGATTCCATCGGGCCATTCCGGACCGATCTCGGGGCTCGGCCCGCCGGCGTTCCCGCTCGGCGCGAGCGGCTACGTATGGATCCGGGTCACGATTTCGTCGCAAACGGTGCCGGCGCAATGGAGCGGGGGCGGCCAGTTCGTGGACGGCGAGACCGAAGACTATCTCCTCCGCGTCGATCCGGCCTCGACGGACGTCGGGTCGGCCGCGATCGGATCCGCGTTCGAACTCGAGCACGTCGAGCCGAACCCCTCGAGCGACAGAACCGGCGTGGTCTTCTCGATGCGCGAAGGTGGTTGGGTGCGCATCCGCGTCGTGGACCTCGCCGGGCGGGCCGTCGCCACGATGCTCGACGCGAATCTTGGGCCGGGTCTTCACACCGTCACCTGGAACGGTTTGGCCTCGGACGGCCGGCGCGTGGGCCCGGGCGTATACTTCGTGCGCGCCGAGCATCGCGGGACCGTCCGAAGTCAAAAACTGATCCGGGAATACTGATCGAACAGAGGGCGCCGGTGGATCCCCGCGCTCATCTCTCGCCGAGCCGAACGCCGCGATTCGCGGCTCCAGGCTCGAAAGGATTTCGTCATGGAATTCCAACAGGACGCCAAGGTGCATTCATCGGACGGTAGGGAGCTGGGAACCATCTCCCGGGTGGTGGTCGATCCGGCGACGAAGAGAGTCACTCACGTGGTGATGCGCTCCGGACTCCTCGGCGCCGAGCTGGTGTTCGATACCGACCTCGTGGCCGAATCGTCCCGGGAGCTCGTGCGCCTGCGGCGGACGGCGGACGAGTTGAAAGCGCTTCCAGCGTTCGAGGTCGAGCGGTACGTGCCCGCGGACACCGAAGGCCCGAACGTGAGCGGCACGTTGCCCGCGATGTACTGGTATCCCGTCACCCCGCTGACCGACGGTTTCGGGGCCGCGCTCGTGCCACCCCACGAGTTTCCGGTCGTCGAACGCAACATCCCCAAGCACACGGTGCCGATGCGCGAAGGGGCACGGGTGATCGCCTCCGACGGCCGACACGTCGGCCACGTCCACGAGGTGATCGTCGACCGGGCAAGCAAGCGCATCACTCACTTCGTGATCACCAAGGGCTTAGTCCTGAAGGAGCACAAGCTGGTTCCCACCTCCTGGATCAAGGAGATCACCGAAGACGAGGTGCGGCTCGCGGTGGGTACGGGGGTGCTCCATGCCCTGCGCGAGTACCAGCCGACCTGAGGCAGCCCGTCGCCTTCCTCCACTCGTACAAGGCGCGCATCCACGTCCGAATGCAGTCGCTCGCGATCACCACCCGGGGGATTTGGGTGGTCTCGGCATCGTGAGTCGTCAGCATCGCTGCCGGGCCTCGCGCCGCATCCCGCTAGCCTTGGTTACGCTTCAGCTCTACACGGGCGCGCGGCAACGCTTCCGGATACCGCTCCTGCATGAACGCGACCAGCTTCTCGCGCACCAGGCAACGAAGGTCCCAGGCGGTCGACGAATCGGGAGCACTCATGAGACCCCGCAGCTCGAGCGTGCGCTGGTCGGCATTCGTCACCTGCAGGCCCCAGGCCTTGCCGTCCCACAGCTTCGTGCCCTGGAGGATGCGGTGCAGCTCTTCGCGGACGGCCTGGACCGGGATCGAGTAGTCCGCATAGACGACAACCGTGCCGAGCAGATCGGCCGTGACGCGGGTCCAGTTCTCGAAGGGTTTCTCGATGAAGTACGACAGTGGCACGATCAATCGTCTCAGATCCCAGATGCAGACCACCACGTAGGTGGGCGTGATCTCCTCGATCCGCCCCCATTCGCCCTCCACGATCACGACGTCATCGAGTCGGATGGGCTCGGTGAAGGCCATCTGGAGCCCCGCAATGAGGTTCGTGATCGAGGAGCGAGCGGCGATGCCAACGACCAGTCCGGCGAGGCCCGCCGAGGCGAGCAAGCTGGTCCCGATCTGGCGGATCTCCGAAAACGTCATGAGCATGATCGCCACCGCGAGCATGATCACGACGGTGGCGCCGAGCCTCTTCATCACCTGGACGTGCGTGCGGATCTTTCTCGCGTGGAGGTTGTCCCGCTGATCCGTGGGGAATCTGGCCGCGGTCACGTCGTCGATCACGTTCATGAGGGCGATGACGAGCCATGCCACCGACGCAATCAGGACGAGGCTCGCGATGTGTTCGAAGGCGTCCAGGGCCTTCGCCGGGAGCCCGATCCGCAACATCACGAGCATCAGGCCGGCCAGAATTAGGATCGCCCGCGACGGGCGGCGGGCGCGGCGAAAGATAGCGTCGGCGAGGACGCTTCCCTTGCGCTTCGCGGCGTGCCTCCAGAGCAGGACGCCGACGCCATGCAGCGCCGTGGTCAGCGCGATCGCGCCGGCCACCAGCACCACGGGCCTCAGCCAGCCGGCCCAAGCCTGTTCGATTGCCGGGCTCATGCACACCTCCGGTGAGGCGGCCGCGAGGTCGTGTTGCTCAAACGAGAGGAGTCAGCGCACCATACTCCCGGGTCGCGGGGAGGCGCCACGCCGAGCGGCGCGAGTTGGCGGGAGCGATCCTCGCCGCGCCCGAGGGCTCTGAGCGACCCGCCTGCCTGGAGCGACTCAACTTCCGAGGGTTCTCGGGGAACTACGGCCGCGGCACCTCTGCGATGCGGATTAGCTCGCGGGAACGTCCCCTGCCCGATCGGGCGCCGCCCATCAATAATCTTCGCCGCGACCCAAATATTAAGGCCGGTCGGGCGCCATCTCCCGGCCGGCCTTCCTTCGCTCCGCTGAATGGCGAAGGACGGGAGAAAGATATCAACCGATTGCCCGCCGGAAAAGGACTTTTTTTCGGGTTTCTTCCCAGTTCCCGCCTCTTTCCGTGGCTCAGGAGTTCGATGGTGTCGAACCATCCGGAGTGCCTTGCCACCCGCCCGCGAGCATGGCTAAATCCGCGGATTCGACCGCGATCCATGCCCTCCCCGGCCGACTCTCCGGCACGCCGCTGCCGGGTTTCCCGCATCGAACGGAGCGCCTGATGACCCCTGCACCGCCCCATTCCCTGGCGATCGTTGGCGCGGGCCCGATCGGCCTCGAGACCGCCTTTGCGGCGCTCGACGCCGGGTTCGACGTCCACGTGTTCGAGCGCGGCGAGGTGGCCGAGCACCTCATTGCGTGGGGCCACGTGCGCATGTTCACACCGTGGCGGATGAACCTGGGGCCGCGCACCCTCGAGCACCTGAAACGTTCCGGCTGGCAGGCGCCGGATCCCGACGTCTGCCCGACCGGACTCGAGCTGGCGGAGCGGGCACTTCAGCCCGCCTCGCAGCTTCTCGAGATCCGCGATCGCGTCCACGCGCACTCGCAGGTGGTGCACATGGGTCGTCGCGGCGGCAAGAAGGGCGAGCCCGCCGATCGGGCGGCGCGGCGACAGCTCGATTTCCGCCTGCTGGTACGGGACGCCGGTGGCCGAGAGAACTTTCTGCATGCGCACTCGCTGGTGGACGCCTCGGGGATCTACGGCCAGCCCAACTGGGCCGGCGATGGCGGCATTCCGGCGCGCGGCGAGCTGTACCTGGCGCCGCAGCTCTCGTATCACGTCGATGACGTGCTCGGCCTTCGCCGCGAGCGCTACGCCGGGAAGCGCGCGCTGGTGATCGGCGGCGGACTGAGCGCCGCTACCGTGGTGCGCGATCTCGCGAAGCTGGCCAACGAAGTCGAAGGCGGCAGCGTCGCCTGGATCACGCGCCGGCCGCTGGAAGCGCTCTACGCGATCGACGCCGGCGATCCGCTGCCCGAGCACCGCGTGCTGATGGAGCAGGCGCGCGCTCTGCTGCGCGGCTCGGACGCGCGTGTCGGCCACGTGGGCGGCGTGTGCGTGGAAGGCATCGAATTCAATTCCGCCACCCACCGCTATCGCCTGGTGCTCCGTGGGGCGGATCGCAATCTCGCCGAAGAAGGCGATCAGGTGATCGTCAACACCGGCTTCGGGCCCGACAACGCGATCTACCGCGAGCTGCAGGTCGGGGAGTCTCACCTCACTCGCGGACCCGCAAAGCTGGCGGCCGTGCTGCTCTCGGCCGGGGGATCGTCCGCGGATTGCCACGACGTGCCGCCGATTGGCGTCGAGACGCTCTCCAATCCCGAGCCCGGCTTCTTCATCCTCGGCAACAAGTCCTACGGCCGCATCAACACCTTCCTGCTCGAGACCGGCTACCGGCAGGCGGGCGACGTGATCGCGGCGCTCCGTTCCGAGCTCGGCGCGCCGGTTCCGGGGTGAGCGCCCCGTGTTGGCCGGGCGCTATTCGACGATGGAAATGATCGGCCAGCTCTTCTCTCACTACCGCATTCTCGAGCGGGTCGGCGCGGGCGGGATGGGCGTGGTCTATCGCGCTCGCGACCAGCGACTCGAGCGCGACGTGGCCCTGAAAGTGCTGCCGCCCGGAGCGCTCGTCGACGAAGCGGCGCGCCGTCGCTTTCGACGCGAGGCGCTGGCCGCCTCTCGACCCACGCACCCCGGTATCGCCACGGTCTTCGACTTCGACTCGGAGCGCGACACCGATTTCCTGGTGATGGAGCTGGTGCCGGGCGAGACTCTGAAGCAACGGCTGGGCCGTGGCCCGCTCGCCGAAGCCGAAGCGGTGGATTGCGCCAAGCAGATCGCCGAGGCGTTGCAGGCCGCGCACGAGCTGGGCGTCGTCCACTGCGACCTGAAGCCCGAGAACGTCCACGTCACGCCGCGCGGGCAGATCAAGATCCTCGACTTCGGTCTCGCGCAGCTCCTGCAGCGCGGCCGCGGCTCGGTGGCGAGTCGCGACAGCGCCTCGCTGGCCGGCACCCTGCCCTACATGGCGCCCGAGCAGTTCACCGGCGAGCCCCTCGATGCGCGTACCGACGTCCACGCGCTCGGCGTGTTGCTGTTCGAGATGACCACCGGGCGAAGGCCTTACGATGCGCCCACCAGCGCGGCGCTCATGTATTCGGTGGTGAACGCGCCGCCCACGCCGCCGCGCCAGGTTCGACCCGAGATCTCGCCCGCGCTCGAAGGCGTGATCCTCAAGGCGATCGAGAAGCGCCCCGAGCGCCGCTATTCCTCGGCGCAATCACTCCGCGATGATCTCGAGCGGCTCGGCGGCACCGAAGCGGTCGCGGCGCCGGCCGAGATCGCCTCGCTGGCGGTGCTGCCGCTCGAGAATCTCTCGGGCGACGCGGCCGAGGAGTTCTTCGCCGACGGCATGACCGAGGCTCTGATCGGCAATCTGGCGCAGATCGGCGCGCTGCGTGTGATCTCGCGCACCTCGGTGATGCGCTACAAGGGCACTCACGCCACGCTGCAGGAGGTGGCGCGCGCGCTGCGCGTGGACGCGATCGTCGAAGGCACGGTGGCGCGGGCCGGCGATCGGGTGCGCATCAGCGCCCAGCTGATCGAGGCCGCCACCGACCGCCATCTGTGGGCGCGCAGCTACGAGCACGATCTCGACGACGTGCTGGCATTGCAGGGCGAAGTCGCACGCGCGATCGCCGAGGAGATTCGCGTGCGGCTGACGCCGCAGGAGTCCGAGCGGCTGTCGCAGGCGCGCGCCGTGAATCCCGCCGCCTACGACTCCTACCTGCGCGGGCGCTTCCAGTGGAACCGGAGGAACGCCGACTCGCTGCGTCGCAGCATCGAGCTGTTCGAGCGCGCGCTCGAGGTCGATCCCACTTACGCGCTCGCCTGGACCGGGCTCGCCGACGCTTACAACATCCTCGGCGACATGCATGCGCTGGCGCCCAACGCCACCGGGCCGCGAGCGCGCGCCGCCGCGCGCCGGGCGCTCGATCTCGACTCGAATCTGGCCGAAGCGCACACTTCGCTGGCGTTCCAGTATTCGTTCCACGAATGGGACTGGGTCTCGGCCGAGCGCGAATTCCGGCGCGCCATCGAGCTGCAGCCGAGCTACGCCACCGGGCATCAGTGGTTCGCCGAGTACCTGGTGATGCGCGGCCGCTTCGCCGAAGCCGAGGCGGAAGCAAGGCTCGCCAACGAGCTCGATCCGCTGTCCACCGTCATGGCGGTGACGCACGCCGACGTGCTGTACTTCGCCCGCCGCTACGACGAGGCGCTGTCGGTGCTGCACCGCGCGCTCGACGTCGATCCCACCTTCGTGCAGGTCCACACCGATCTCGGCCGCGTGTGCTCGCAGCTCGGCCGGCACGACGAGGCGATCGCGTCGTTCCACGCCGCCGCGCGCTTGAACGGCGTCGAGCCCGAGCGGATGCCGGGATTGGGCTACGCCTACGCGGCCGCCGGACGGGTGGAAGACGCGCGTCGCATGCTCGAGAGCCTCGCATCGTGCCGGAGGCAGCGCTTCGTGTCTCCCCACGCACTCGCCGTGATCCACGTGGCGCTGGGCGAGTTCGAGCAGGCCTTCGAGTGGCTCGAGCAGGCGGTGTTCGAGCGCGACACCGCGCTGGTGTGGCTCCAGGTGCATCCGCGGCTCGATCCGCTGCGCGCGGATCCGCGCTTCGAGGCGCTGAGAAGGCGCGCGGGCGTCGAAGGCTAGCCGCGCTCGAGACCGCCAGCCCCTACCGCAGCACCACCATCTTTCGCGCCACCCTGGCCCCGCCCTGCTCGACCGTGGCCCAGTAGATCCCATCCTGCACCGGGACGCCGTCACCATCGCGCCCGTCCCAGTCCAGCCCGTGCCGCCCGGCGACGAACGGGCCGTCGGCGAGCTTCACCACTCGGCGGCCGGCTGCGTCGACCACGAACGCGTGCAGCACGCCGGCGCGCGGCAGCGCGAATTCGAGATGCGCGCCGTCGCGGCAGGGATTGGGCCAGGGCCGCGCCAGCTCGAGCGACGTGATCGGCGCGCGGACTCCCACATCGGTGGTGTTGTCGAACTGGCGCAAGATCCATTCATTCGGATCGATCAGCACGCTGGTCGGCGCGCTCGCGACATGGAAGGTGAACGGCTGCGCCGGCAGCGAGTCCATCGCCACGAACGTGGTGGAACCCCCGCCCGCCTGGATCGTCACGTCCACCGGCATCCAGAAGATCTGCCAGGACTGGGTCTGCGCGAGATTCACGGTCACGTCGTAGCCGCCGCCAGACGGCGCAGCGGAATAGTTCCAGCGATAGATCGGGTAGTACTCGCCGTAGATCCACTCCTGGAAGAACTTGCCGAGGCTGCCGCCGTAGAACGACTCCATCACGCCCTCGAAGCCCTCGGTCGTCGCCGTGGAGTACGCGAACTTGTCGCGATAGGCGTGCATCGCGGTGAAGAACGTGCTGTCCCCGAGGACGTGGCGCAGCATGTGCAGCACCCACGACGGCTTGTCGTAGGTGAGATTGGTGTCGAAGATGCGATTGACGTCCGAGAGATCGGGGCAGTAGATCGTGCCCGAGCCGTAGTAGCGATTCGGGTTCAAGTGCGTGCGATAGAGGCTCGAGCCGCCGTTCACTTCGGCCCACACCGATTCCAGGTAGGTCGCAAATCCCTCGTTGAGCCAGATGTGATGGAAGTCCTCGCAGGTGACGAGGTCGCCGAACCACTGGTGTCCGAGCTCGTGTGCCACGACGTACTCGCCAAAAGCGCCGAGGCTCGTGCAAGTCTGGTGTTCCATGCCGCCACCGAACGGGAATTCGGCGTGGCCGTATTTCTCGTTGAGGAACGGGTACTGGCCGAAGCGAGCCGCGTAGGCCGCGATCATCCCCTTGACCTTGGCGCTCACCGTGGAGTGGGCCGCCACGTTTTCGGGGTAATAGAAGAACTTGATCTCCATCGAATCGGTGGGCGTGTATCGATACCAGTCGGAGTAGGTCGAGTAGGCGAAGCAGGTCATCGAGACCAGGTAGCTCGCGATCGGGTAGCGCTCACGCCAGTGCGTGAACGAGGTGGTGCCATTGTCGGTGTACTCGACGCGCGTGCCGTTGCCCGCGGTGATCATTCCAGTCGGCACCGTCACCCGGACGTCCACGGAGTCGGCCTTGTCGTCGGGCTGGTCTTTGCACGGCCACCAGCTGTGCGCGCCGAACGGCTCGCTCAGCGTCCAGATCAGAGACTTCCCGCCGTGGGTACTGAAGCCGAACGAGCCAAAGCCGGTGGCCTGCGGCTGGCCGTGATAGCTCACGGTCACGTCCATCGTCTCGCCGGTCGCGTACGGGCGGTCGAGGTTGATGGTGAGCAGATCGGATGCATGGGTGAACGTGGCGGGCGATCCCGCGCAGGTTACGGCGTCCACCGTGAGCGGCCCGCTCGCGAGGTCGAGCTCCAACGTGGTCAGCGGTCCCGCGGTCACCGAGGCCAGCACCCGGACCGCCCCGGTCAGGATCTGGGTCGAGGGATTGGGCTGCAGGTTCAAATCGTAGTAACGAACGTCGTACGACGCCTGATTGGCGGTCATCGGAATGGCGTGGACGCGGGCGCGCTCCAGAAGACGCGCGTCGTGATACGAAAGGTAGGGCGTGACGTGGATGCCGTCGGCCGGCAGCGTCGGCTCGTCGGGAAGCCGGCGCGGCGCGCCCGAGTCCTGAGCGGCGGCGAGCCGTGCGGCGCCAAGCGCGACCAGCCAGGCCATGGCCAGCACCACGAACGGCCGCGGTACACACCCCAACCAGGTGGATTTCACGCGGAAAAGTGTAACGCGGTCACCATTCTTGCCCAACGGGCGTAGAACAAACGCGGCCTCGAGTTTGGCTGTGCTAGCCTCGGCCGCAAGTCGACCGCCCTCCATCGAACCCACGATCTGGAGCCGCCCCATGATCTCTCCCGAGCCCTCTTCGAACATCTCTCGACGTGGTTTCCTCGCGGCCGGCGCCACCGCTGCCGTCGCGGCGGCCGCCACGGCGTTCGCACCGGGCCGCCTGCTCGCCGCGCTCGAGAAGGACCGCGCGCCGATGCCCGATCTGTCGACCTGGGCCAACGTGCGCGCCCAGTTCCAACTCTCCCCCAATCAGCTCCATTTCTCGAACTTCTTCATCGCCTCGCACCCGAAGCCGGTGCGCGACGCGATCGACAGCTACCGGCGCGTCATCGATTCAGAACCGTTCCTGGCCGTCGACACGCGGATGTTCCAGAGCGAGACCGACAACCTCCAGCTCAGGATCCGTGACGACCTTGCTCCCTACCTCGGCGCGAATCGCGACGAGATCGCCTTGACGGGCAACACCACCACCGGGCTGGCGCTGTTCTACGCCGGGCTCCGGCTCTCTAGAGGCGACGAGATTCTCACCACCGACCAGGATCACTACTCGCATCACGAATCAATCCGGTTCGCGACCGAGCGCGCCGGCGCAGCGATGCGGAAGGTGGTGCTCTACGCCGATCCCGGCAACGCGACCCGCGAGGAGGTCACTCGCAACTTGCGCGCGGCCATCCGACCGAACACGCGCGTCGTCGGCCTCACCTGGGTGCACTCGAGCACCGGGGTCTGCCTGCCGATCCGCGCGCTGGCCGACGTGGTGGACGAGGCCAACCGGGGCCGCACCGACGAAAACCGAATTCTGCTGATGGTGGACGGAGCGCACGGGCTCGGCGCGGTCGACGAATCGGTCGGCTCGCTCGGCTGCGACTTCTTCTCGGCCGGCACCCACAAGTGGATGCTGGGGCCGCGCGGCACCGGGATCCTCTGGGGCCAAACGGACCGTTGGGCGCGGTTGCGACCCACGATCCCGACCTTCGCGAGCCTCGAAGCGTTCAACGCCTGGATGAGGGGCGACACGAACCCGCGCCCGGTCACCGCCTACGACGTGACTCCGGGCGGCTTCCACGCCTACGAGCACCAGTGGGCAATGAGCGCGGCGTTCAAGTTGCACGAGGCGATCGGGCGCCCCCGCGCGTCGGGACGAATTCGCGACCTCAACACTCGCCTCAAGGACGGGCTCGCCGCCATGCGACAGGTGAAGCTGCGCACCCCGCGCGATCCGGCGATGTCGGCCGGGCTGGTCTGCTTCGAGGTCGCCGGCGCGTCGAACGCCGACGTCGTAAGGCGACTGCTCGACAAGCGCATCATCGCCAGCACGGCGCCCTATGCGAAGGACTACGTGCGGCTCTCACCCAGCCTGGTCAATAACGAGGCCGAGGTCGACGCCGCGCTACGCGCCGTCGCCGAGATCGCGGGGACCTGAGCCTTCGCCGATCCGACACCGGCATGAGTGGATTGTTCTCCTGCCAGCGCGAAATGATGAACAGGTAGTCCGAGTAGGCAAGCCGTGTGTGATTCAACTGCTGATCACGGCAGATACTCGGCAGTTCTCGCAGAAAGCTGGCGAATCTGGCCGCGATTGCCTCGCCGCCCGGCATGAGGACCCGCTGCCGGCCCGGCGCGATGCTCAGCCAATCGCGCACTCGGATGATGAGTTCCACGGGATCGCTCGAGTGGGATCGGATGTCCTGTCCCGCGATGTCGGAACAGAACTTCTGAAATCGGTAGCGTTCTTCATCGAGGATCAAGCAGATCTTCTTCTTTTGCTCCTTTGCGCCGAACCACTTGGCTCCGAGGAACAGCCCCAGCTCGAGGGGCATGTTGAAGCGCGGAAGTCGGTTTCTGTCGAGCTTCCTCGTCGAACGGAACATTAATGAACACGCTCGACGAGCGAAGTGCAGGCATCGCGGCCTCCCGCAAGTTGGGGGTCGGGACGCTACTTCTTCTTGCCGGGAGGGCGCCCCTCGGACTTCACGCGCTTGGCCCTGCGGACCCTCACCTTCCAATAGGTGGCGACGGAGTCTGAGCCGCTCCCGGACTTCTTGTGGCGATAGACGGTTTGGATCGGGGAGTTTCGGATGATTCGTTCAGCCTGCTCGCGCGAAACCGTCTGACCCTCGCGTTCGTCGCGAAGCACTTTGATGATTGCATCCAATCCCGCTCGATTGAGCTTGCTGGCAACCGCTGGGGTCTTGATCGTCCTGATTTTCTTCGCATACATCTGACTGACCCTCGACATGCCCAGACTCTGCTTGGGGGATTCCAGTCTAGCCCATCCGCCCCTCTTGATGCGCAGAGGCTCCAACGCCACCGGCAGTGCTAACCTGCGCGCATGAGCCGGCTCTTGTCCCCGGATCTGGAGGAGCTTCGCGCGCTGCTCGGTGAGGGCGGCGTGCTCGACAGCGAGGCGGCGCGCTTCACCTACGAAGCCGACGCGCTCACCATCGAGCGGCACGCGCCCGAGGTCGTAGTGCTGCCCCGCTCCACCGACGAGGTCTCGGCGCTGGTGCGCTGGGCGAATCGCAAGCGCGTGCCGGTCACGCCGCGCGGCGCTGGAACCGGTCTTGCCGGAGGCGCCACCGCGCTCGAGGGTGGCCTGCTGCTGTCGGTCAACCGCATGGATCGCGTGCTCAAGCTCGATCCCGACCGCATGCTCGCCTGGGTTCAGCCTGGACTCGTCAATCTATGGCTATCGCAGCGCGCCGCCGAGCACGGGCTCTACTACGCGCCCGATCCCGCCTCGCAGCAGGTGAGCACGATTGGCGGCAACGTCGCCACCAACGCCGGCGGGCCGCATTGCCTCAAGTACGGCGTGACGTTCAACCACGTGCTGGGCGTGGTGGTGGTGCTGGCCGACGGCAACGTGGTGACGCTCGGCGGCGAGGCGCCCGACGCGCCCGATTTCGATCTGGCGTCCCTCATCGTCGGCAGCGAGGGCACACTCGGCATCGTCACCGAGATCTGCGTGCGGCTGCTTCCGGTCCCGCGCGCGGTCAAGACCATGCTGTTCGACTTCACCGGCATCGAAGCCGCCTGCAACACGGTCTCGGCCACGATCGCGGCGGGCATCGTGCCGGCGGCGATGGAAATCATGGATCGCAACGTCAACGAGCTGGTCGAGGCCTGGCTCCACCTCGGGCTGCCGCTCGACGCCGCCGCCGTTCTGCTGATCGAG
>DATKAB010000047.1 GCA_035498555.1 Candidatus Sulfotelmatobacter sp. | reverse complement strand
CAGAGGCTCGAGCAACGGAGCCCGTCAAGCGAGTCGAAGGGCGTTGTTCTGGGTGTCTGGGCTGGTCCCCCCGGCAACCGCCCGGGGCCCATCGCCGAAGCGGCGCGGCGATTACCGCAGCAACGTGACGCGCCGCGTACCCACGTCGCGCCCCGCCACCCGCATGCGCACGAAGTAGAGTCCCGCCGGCAGCGGCACGCCCGCCTCGCTGCGGCCGTCCCACGCCAGCTGCTGGCGCCCGGCCGCGAAGCTGCCCGAGAGCGACGCCACCCGCCGGCCGCTCGGATCCAGCAGGTCCAGCGCCACCTCGCCCGGCTTCGCCAGCGCGAAGTCGATCATGGTGCCGCCGCGCGTCGGATTCGGCGCCACGGCGGTGAGCCCCGTCGACGCCGGCGGCGCATCCGCGTCCACCGAGACCGTGCCCTCGTCCACGCGGAAGTCGTAGAAGTAGTCGTCGTTTCGGTTGTTGTCGGCCGCGACGATGCCGTAGAACCCGGTGCTGGGCGCCGTGTAGGTCCTGACGCCCGAGGTCATGTCGAACGCCGCGGCGTTCCGGCCGGCCCAGTAGGTGCCGCCGCCGGGATTGCGGAACAGCAGCAGGTGCCAGTCCCCGGTTCCGCCCTGACTCATCCGGAAACTGTAGGTGTGGCCCGCCTGCAGGAACACGTCCCAGGCTTCGACGAAGTGATCGACGGTCTGGGGGGGAGGCTGGGGACGCTCGATCGTGAGCCCATTCACGGTGACGAGGTCTGCCCCCGAGTCCCACTCGATGTAGCCGCCGGCCCCGTTGAGCTGATAGGCGTAGTCGTTGACGTAGTACGTGCCGGGCGCGTTGTGGTTGAAGTCGCCGACGATGAGATCGGTGGTGGGGGGACCAAACTGCGAGTTGGCCAGCAGGCCGCTCTCGCAGGCCGGATAACTGCCGCCACTGGCGGCGCTGTAGGCGGAGATGTCGAAGTCGGAGATCGATTGGGTCGCCACCGCGGTCCAGTAGGGATCCTGCTGGTCGAACGACCAGTAGTCCGTCGAGTTGAACGTGCCATCGATCCGTTGGTCCGTGAGCGGGGTCGGCGCGGGGCAGGTGCCGATCGCGAGACTCCACGTCGCCGTGCTGCCGTCGTCGTTGACGACCACGACCGCGTAGTCGTCGGTCGTCGGCGCCGTGTAGATCACGTTGATGGTGCCGTTGACTTCGAATTCCGCGTTCCCGCGCCCCGTCCAGTACGTCCCGGCCACGGGATTTCGGAACAGCAGCAGCTTGAGGTTTCCGCTCCCGGTCTGCGAGAACTTGAACGTGTAGGCCGTGGCGGCTTCGAGACGGGTGGTCATCAGCCGGAACACGTCGTTGGGCCCAGTGGTGCCGCTCACCGCGAAACTATTCGGCGAGATCGGCGCGAGGTCGTCCTGGAGCTGCACCAGCGCCGAGCCCGAGCCCATGTCCTGATAGAGGTGCGCGCGCAGGTAGTAGTTGCCGCCCGGGTTGTAGTCGAAGTCGCCGAGCACGAAATCCACCTTGGGCGGCGACTGGTTCGAACCTCCGACCGGACTCGACAGGCACACCGGATAGGTGCCGCTCGGATCCGAGTACACTTCGCAATCCCAGTCGCTCGAGCCGCCGTTGGCCCGCACCGCGGCGCCGATCCAGTAGTAGCCGAAGGGCGGCCCGAATTCGGTGAAGGCGTACCAGTTCTCGGCGCCGGTGGTGACCTGCGGCTGCTGCTGCGCGAGGTTGACGGGCGGCAGGCATTCGCCCACCTGCACGTCGAACGTGCCGGTCGAGCCGTTGTCGTTCACGACCACGACGCCGTAGTAGCCGGTGCTGGGTGCGACGTACTGGGTGGAATTGGTGATGTCGAATTCGGCCGCGTTGCGTCCTTCCCACAGCGTGCCGCCGGCCGCGTTGCGGAACAGCAGCAGATGGGTGTCGGCCGCGCCGGAGTGGCTGAATTCGAATGAATAGGTGGAGTCCTGCTCCAGATAGACGTCCCACACCTGCAGCACGTTGGTGGCATCGGTCGATTGCTGCACCACCGGCGCGTTCACCGTCAGCAGATCCGACCCGCCGTCCCACTCCACATTGCCGTTGCCGCTGCCGGAGAAATGCGAGGCGGCCACGTAGTAGGTGCCGGTGGGATTGTGATTGAAGTCGCCGACCACGAAATCGACGCCGCTGGTGCGCGTGGAGTTGCCGAGCAGAGTGGCGACGCAGGTGGGATAGGCGGCGGTGCTCTGATAGATGCCGATATCCCAGTCGGCGCCGGGATCGGGGCGCACCCCGACCGCCGTCCAGAACACGTTGCTCTGGGTGAATTGATAGGTGGCCTTGGTGCCGGTTGCACCGGTGGCGGTGACGGCCGCGCCGCTCAGCAGGCCAGGATAGGTGCACTGCGCGTGCGCGATCCCGGTGCACGCGGCGGCCAGCGCGCTCATGACGAGCGCCACGATCGGCTGTTTCCACAGGCTCATGGCGCCCTCACTTTCCCGACGCCGGCGCCTGGGCGCGGGCGAGCTTCGCCTGGCGCGCCGCATCGAGCGGGGAGCGATCGGGGGGACCGATGGTGGCGGGCGTGGGCGCGGGCGGCTTCGCGGACGCGGGCGGCGTCCAGGCGCGCGGCGCGGTCACGCTCGGGCGCGACGTCGTGGGCGCCGGATGCGCCGCGAGCCAGGCCCGGCGCGCGGCCAGCTCGGTCTCGGACCACGGACGCGCCGTGGTGAGCGGCGGCGACTTGGCGGCGGATGCCGGGACGGGCGGCGGGGCCGGGTCGTGCGCGTGCGCGGCCAGGAACTGCGCGCGCTTCAGCGCTTCGAGTCCGGGACGCGGCGTGGCCGGTCCGAGGGTTCGCACCTCGGGTTCCTTGGCCGCTGGCTGGGAGGAGCTGGTGCCGACAACAGCGGAAAGAGCGCCAAGTGCGACGAGCAGCACGACACGGGGGAGCATGGTGTGTCTCCTGTGCGAAGGCCGCACGGGGTAGGATGCGACCAGCGAGACTCGTTCAATTAAACGCCATCCGACCCGCGATCTGCACGCTTTTTTCGCGTGCTGCCGGCCGGGGTGTCCGGCGACGCCGAGGCTGGACCGGGCCTACACGCGGCGCGATCTCCGGCTCGCCGAGACGAGGCCCTACCCCGCGCGGGTCTCGGCGTCAGAAGGTCAGCGCGAGGGCGATGACCGTCGTCGGCTCTTCCGTGTCCGGATTGAAGACGATGGCGCTCAGGCTCGCTCCCTTGCGGGAGAAGCCGAGGAGGAGTCCTCGTTGAAGCTCTCGCTCCGATTCGTAGGCTCTGGTCCGCTGTATGACCACACCGAACTCGGACCCCGCCCAAGGCGCGATTGTCAGCTGGGACCAGTTGTAGAAGAAGCTGTCTGAAGCGTCGGCCGTGCCGAAGACGTGCTCGCCTTCGCTGTAGAGCTCCAGCTTCCGCCAGCTCAACGAGCCCTTGTAACCCGGGGCGATGCCCCGCGTGGCGCCGAATACGAGGCCGGCGATCGGCGTGAACTCGAGGACCAGCGATTCGCCCGCGCCAAGGTTCCAGCCGATCCACGTCGAGCCGGTCTGGAGATCCTCATAGTTGTAGCGCGCCTCGAGGTGCAACTGGCCGCGATCGGCGGTGAACGTGGGCTGCACGTAGTCCTGATCGTGGGAAACCAGGTAGGTATAGGCCGACGCGCCGAATGACCATGACTTCCCGGCAACCCGCTCGATCCCGGAGGGCGGTGCCTCGGTCGGCGCGAGGGGAGGCGTCGCCGAAGCGGCCGCTTCGGAGCATGCGAGGAGCAGGCCAATCATGATGCAGGACTGCCAACGCATCAGAAGTAGTAGCGCATTGAGATCGCGGCGCCGCCGGCCCAGACCGCCTGTGCCCGCGAATTGTCTCGATCGAGCACACCCAGGATGTCCACGGAGATGAGGAAGTCAGGCCTGCCGTTGTACGCAAGACGCAGCACGGTTTCGGAGGCGTCGCCATTGTCCGTCGTGGTGATGACCGGCAGCGACATCCGCCGGTAGGCGAGTGCGGCGCCCACCGGGACACCCCAGGCCGCTCCAGCGTCGAAATCCAGGCTTGCGCCCAGCGCGTACTCCCACGAGTCCGGGGAGCGTCGGCGTGGCGATTCGCCGTAGGAGACCTCGGTCAGCACGGTGAAGCCAAACTGTCGGTCGATCGCCCATGCGTAGCGCAGGCTTCCCGCGGTGCGTACCGTTGGCACATGATCGACCAGTCTGGCCCCCGCGAGGCCGTTCGCCACGTCCTCCGCGAATTGCTTCGGGTCGATGACGGTGACGGTCTGGTTCGTGACCGCGAGCGAGCCGCACAGCATGGTTCTGGTCGTCGCGCGCAACCGCGCCAGCCATCCGAACTCGAATCCATTCGTGACCGTCACGCCCTCGCTGACGAGCGAGGTGACCTGGGTGCCGAGGCGGGACCGCATGCCAACGCTGGCGCGCACCGCCATCCAGTCGCGGATCGCATGCTGATACTCGAAGCTGAGCAGGGCATAGACCAGATTGCCGTTCAGGGCCGACAGCGTGTCGCCGGCAACCGTGCGTGGCGGGTAGTCGATCTGCGCGGCTTGGGCGTATCCGACTGAACTCCGCAGGTAGCTGCGCACGAATGCGTCGGGCACGAGATCTGTCGATACGAATGTGTGTCCTGCCAGCGACGGCCGCGGAATTTCCTGGGCGGCAGCAGTCGAGGCGTGCAAGCTCAGCGCCGCCGCCAGCAGCGGAACGAACCGCCGGATCGCTCCCGGCCAATTGCGAGCCGCGTGACTCGCGCGGCTCATCACCGTCCCCCGAACGGGAACAGGATCGCCGCCGTCAGCTGCCAGCCATTGGAATGGAAGCGATCCGGCAGATTTCGAATCGGACTCGCCGACTCCTCCCCGGACAGGTTGACGAGCCCCTGCAGATAGCGCAGCTCGGTCGTGAGACGGGGGCGCCCGACCGGAATCACGACGCCGAAGCCAAGCACGGCGCCGACGTCCACTTTGCTGAAGGACGATTTCACGTCCTCGTCGAGCCCATGGCCGCTGATCCGGGCCGAA
>DATKAB010000046.1 GCA_035498555.1 Candidatus Sulfotelmatobacter sp. | reverse complement strand
TCGTGTTCCCGCAGCTGACCGAAGGTTCGACCGACGCTCACCGGTGGCAGGAGTTCACCGTTCTGCCGGACGCCTGGAAGAACACCGCCTACGGTGGTCTCGGCCAGGCCTGCCTGCTGTTCGTGGACAATCATGATCGCCGTGGTGACGAGCGCGTGTGGGTGTCGATTGCTGATTCGACCGGCGCTACCGCTAACACCAAGTACGGCGCTCACAATGGTTGGCACGCGAGGGGTAAGGTGGACGTGAACGATCCTTCGGGCTTCGTTCGCAACCTCAACCAGCCGCCTGGCACCACGTGGGACATGCTCGGAGTCAAGGCTTCCGAGTCGCTGAACACCAACGCCGGCTCGCTCGGCGCCGACTACGGCAACCACGCTCCTTCGAACGTGGACGGCAAGTGGTCGTTCGAGGGTCCGTCGATCGGCATGCTCGAGACCTATTACAAGGTCATCCTCATGGTGACCGGTGATCTGAACTCGGGCATCCTCGGACCGTTCAGCAACAAGAGCCAGGATGACACCCGTATGCTCCGCGAATTCATGCTCGGCGGCACGTCCAGTGACCTCCGCGGCGTGTGGGTGCAGGGCGACGGATTCGTCGAGGACTCGGATCAGTCGGGCGTGGACCAGGGCAACCTGTTGCACAACTTCTTCAAGCTGTCGCTGCGTGATCCGTCGTACTTCGCGCTGAGCAACGTCGACAATCAGTGCGTCGACCTGCAGGCGCTCAACCCGATCACCACGAATGGCGACGTTTACGGCGTCCGGAACGGTTGCACGTTCACGAACGACGTGCTCACGCCTGGCGTGGGTGGCGTGCCGGCGTCTCTGTATTCGCCGAACGGCACCGCGCTCGCGCCGTTGGTTTCGGGCGTGTTCCACGACAAGAACACGGGCACAGGTGAGTTCTGGCTGTCGCTGATCGACGGCTTCGACATCCGCAACCTGCGGAGCCGCTTCTGCGACAAGTCCATCGGGCGGCTGGCCTACTCGTACAACGTGCTGACGGCGATCTTCGGCAAGATTTGTGCGATTGCCGGCACCCCGCCGCAGACCACGGATGTTCCGAACAACGACAACGGCTCGGTGTTCGTGGACTTCATGAACCTGCGCAACAACCCGCTGGTTTCTGGTCAGGCGACGGTCGACTTCGGCCTCGCCAAGGCCGATCGCGTCGAGGTGAAGGTGTTCGACGTGAGCGGTCGTCTGGTGCGGACGCTTGCTGACCGCCAGTTCCTGGCCGGCCGGCACACGCTGACCTGGGACGGTGTCGACAACGACGGCCGTACGGTTCCGCGTGGTGTGTACTTCACGCAGGTGAAGTACGTGAACAGCCGCTTCACGGACGCCAAGAAGCTGACGGTCCTGAAGTAGCAGTCGTCGCAAGGAAGTAACCGCACGGGCGGGACCCTCAAAGGGCCCCGCCCGTCGGGCTTTTCGGGGAACCAAGCGTCTCCGGGATCGCGGAATCCGGCCTTTTCCTGCTTGACGGTCCCCACCCTCCCTGTTAGCTTTCTTTCACTTCCCGCTTACATGACTGGGCGTGTCGGAGGGCGCGAATGCGCTTTCGTGCTGGGCTCATTTTGCTTTTTTTCATCGCTTTAGTCGCGGGCGGATGTCGCAAGCCCATGGCCCCCACCTTCGACAGGAACAAGGCTCCCGAGACTTGGATCTCCGCCGCGCCGATGGACACCCTGTTCACGCGGGACGCCAGCGGTCACGCGACGCCCCCCCAGGTCCTGCAGATTTCCTTTCGCTATCACCTCTACTGGGCCGGCTCGGATCCGGACGGAAGCATCTCGGGGTTCTTCTATGCGGTGACCGAGACCCTACCCGATCCTCCCAATCCGGAAATCGACCCGAATCCGCCGCCGCTGCCGGGACCCAAGGCGCGTGACTACCACTTCACGGCCCGGACCGACAGCACCTTCGTGTTCTCGGTTTCGGACGGACATTCCGACCGCCAGCACGCCTTCTACATCTACGCCGTGGACAACCTGGGCAAGCCCGATCCGACGCCGGCGCGCTTCATCTTCCGCGCGTTCGACCGCTTCCCGCCGCTGGCGGTGATCGATCAATTCCTCGCGACCGGCTACGTGTTCACACAGGATCCGAACACGCTCGCGCTCACTCGCTCGCTTCAACAGTTCCAGGTGGGTTCCACCGACACCTTTGCGATTGGCCGAGTGCCCACCGCGGTGGTGCCCTCGGGTGCCCGTCTCGACATCCACTGGCATTCCGAGGTCACGACGGCGTCGAACGCGGCGGTGGGCTACAAGTACAAGATGGACGAGCCGCAGTTCGTCTCCGTGGACTCGTCGGTCACCTCGCTGACCTACAACAGCGGCGTCGCCGACCGCGTCGGCCCCGGGCTCAAGATCTTCTATCTCAGGGGGATCGATGGCTCGAGCGGCTCGCGGCAGACCTCGCGCGAGTTCCAGATGAACTTTCCGCCCGACTCCTGGTTTGCGGGCGCGGACACGTCCTGGGTGGGCTGGACCCGTTCAGGCGGGGATCGCTCGGTCGACGTGGCGATCTGGCCGAGCAACTCCAATCCGGGCGGATCGTTCGCGGACTTGCGGCCCGCGCATTGCTACCTCAGCGCCGACTCGCTGAAAGTGCTGCCGTCCCAGCGCAAGCCCTACAAGAGCTTCCTCGAGTTCTATGGAAACAAGATCTACTGCGTGCGCGAGTTCGAGACCGTCCGGATGAACTCGTGGCTGCTGTTCTTCAATGGGGGGTTCGACGCCGACTCGCCCTACAGCGTGGTCTGGACGGGGAATGATCCCAATGCGCCGCCCTCGGACACCCTCCTGAATCCCGTGATCCAGGTCCGCCCGCCGAATGGCTCGCCCATCGGCTTCCGCTCCCGCGTTCCCGCCACCCTGACGAGCGTGCCGCCGACCGACCAGGCGGGAACTCAGACCGGGCTCTACCCCATCTACGATCCCGCGAACGTCTTCCGCTCACCGAACATCGGCGCCTACTGGTCGTTCAATCGGGCCGGGACCTACTACTTCTTCGCCCGCGCCCAGGACGGAGACGGCACGGTGGACAATCGCATCGGATCCACTCCCGATCTTACGGCGCAGAACATCGTGGCCGCGGTGGACGGCGGGGGCGGGACACCACAACAGATCGCGCTTCGCAAGCAGATCATGGTTTTCAACGTGGACTTTCCACCTTATTTCGCGTTCACCGCGGCGATGCGTCCGCATCCGGGGGACGTGTATTTCACCCGAATTCTGACCCTCAACCTGGTCGGGAGCGACCTCGATCCATTCGATCCCGAGGGCGGAGGGTCCGGCTCTCCGCCCGCACCGGGCGGCCCGCCGGCGAGCGCCGTCTACCGCTACTCGGCTTCGTTCCGGGGCCCGCGCAACGTGACGTCGCCGACCGATTCGGTCACGTTTGCCCCCGCCAGCTGTTTCCGGGTCGCGAACCTGCCGGTTTCGGTGACCCTCCCCGACTCGCTCGGTGGCACACAGATCCGCGTGATGGTCGAGCTGTGCGACTGCGCGGACTGCGAAGACCGTCCGGGAGCGGGGCGCTGCTCGAACTACTCGTATCTGGTGACGGTGCCGGCGCCCCCTCCGCCGCCGCCGGCGCCCTCCGCCAGTTCCTCATGGGTCCCAAGCGCACCGGGCACGGCCGCAGAGGTCTTACGAAGGAGAGGTGAGCGATGAGCATCCGCCGAATCCTGCTCGCCCCGGCAACTCTATTCATCATCGTGCCGCTGGCGATCCTGTCCGCCGGCTGCAGCAAGAAGTCGATCACGAATCCACGCGCCAACATCCGCCCGACGATCGAGCTGACGCGAGCGCCCTACAACCAGTCCACGCGGTTCGAGTACTCGTATCGCATGGACTGGCTGGGTTACGACCCCGATGGACGAATCGACCACTATCTCTACGCCATCGATCCGCCGTCGCCGACCGCCGCCGATCCGGAGCCGGACACTGCCTGGGTCAGCACCCTCAAGAGTGAGGAGTTGATCAACTTCAGCGCCACCAAGCCCGACAGCAGCCAGCCGGGCGTCAATGGCTCGTCGGATTTCCATACTTTCGTGGTCAAGGCGATCGACAACGGCGGGCTGCAGTCGACCCCGCTCTACCGTTCGTTCTTCACCTACACCGTGGCGCCCACGGTCATGATCCTGCAGCCGCCCCCCAGCGACCGCGGGCGCAGCTACGTGACGCCGGCGGTGCGGATCAACTGGACCGGCACGGACGACGACGGGATCTTCGATTCGAAGAAGCCCGTCAAGTACAAATTCATCATGCTCACCAACAATTCGCCGGTCCCGGTCTCGGTCGCGATCTCGACGCCGGATTCGGTGCGTCGCTACTACGCACCCAGAAACTGGGCGGGCTGGGATTCCACCTCCGGCGACACCACCGAGGTGCAATACACGAACCTGGTGCCGCAGGGCGACTACCTGTTCGTGGTGGTCGCGTTCGACGAAGCCGGAGCCTATTCGCCGGTCTTCTCGCTGAACGGAAACATGCTGGCTCTCCGCGTCACGTTCGCGGCGGCCGGCGGTCCGTTGCTCACCATCTTCAATTCGATCTTCACTTACACATACAAGACCGCTGCCTACTCGATCCTCCCGCAGTACCAGATCCCGCTGGAGGTCGGGGCGGGCCAGCCGATTCCGTTCTACTGGACGGCGGAAGCCGGGCCGGGAGCGACCGTCAAGGGTTATCGCTGGGCGCTCGACATCAGCGATCCGTCCGACGAGACGCCGCGGGATCCTCCCGCCACCGATTTCAGGCACTGGAGCGACCAGGCGCTGGGCAATACTCAGGCTCTGGTGGGGCCATTCGGGGGCGGAGAGAACCATCTCTTCTACGTCGAGTCCGAGGACAACAACGGCTTGAAGAGCCTCGGCATCGTGAACCTCACCGCCGTGCTCTCGACGCTGTCGAAGCCGCTCGGGATCGTCAACGACACGCGGGGTGTGTTGGATAGCCAGAACCCCAACGGCAGCTACAGGTCGCCCACGGGGCGCTGGCCCGACACCGCGGAGTTGGACACCTTCCTATTCGCTCGGGGCGGATACTCGTGGAAGGGATATCCGGCGGGAAGCCTCAGCTCGCCCGGCCTGTTCGCGGGGTACTCGTTCGATACGATCAACACCCGGCTTGGACGCTCCGACCTGCACATTCCTCTGGCGACGATAGGACAGTACGCTCACTTGATCTGGATCACGGATGCTGTCGCCGCCATCAACACAGCCCCAGGGACGCAGCTCATCGCAGGCCAGACCGCGCTGAGATACATGACCTCGCCCGGGAATGCCAATTCGATCGCCGCTTATGTGTCCCAGGGAGGGCATTTGTGGCTGACGGGCGGCGGAATCGCGTACGCGAGCCTGAGCGTCTACAACAAGTCTACCAACGATCCGCCAGGCGGATATGGGGCGGGAAAGACTTTCACCACATTGCCGCCCTATTCCGAATTGGTGCCGGGGAGGATGATGTTCGACCTTGCGCACTGGCAATCGGAGATCAAGGTCGCCGGCCCGCCGAATCTGGTGATCAGCCGCACCCTGGCTCGCTACGATTCCTTCCCGGCCAACGTGCCGACGGTGCCCTACAACTACGCGGCCACGTACGCGCACATGCCCATGCAGATGCGTCTGAAGTCCCCGGCGACGGATCCGCTTCCGCCGCTCCGTTCGAGTTCGGATTTCTACAGCGCCAGTGCCCTGGACATCGAGTACCTGAGCCAGCCGAACTGGATCCAGGAGGATCTCGACCCGAGCCCCTTGACGGAGAACCTTCAGTCGACGCTCGACACCGTGTTCTCTGCGTCGCAGATCAGCCTCGTCCAGAACAACTTCAACGTCTGCATGACCATCTATCACGGGCTCGACACCATCAAGCCGATCATCTTCACCGGATTCAGTTTCTGGCGCTACACTCGCCAGGACGCCCAGGATCTTGTGGACGCCGTCCTCCAGAACTTCTGGGGGCTGACGAAATCGGCGCCGAGCGGCTCGAGCAGGCTCAGGCCGGTCGCGACGGTGAACAGCCCCATCTCGAGTCCACCGGCCGTCACCATGGGAGCCCCGTCGACCGGCGCGATGGTTCACGCGCGGGTTCGAGACCGTTAGCGCACTTGAAAGGACGATAGCGTCTTGTTCGACTGGAAGCGGACGATGTTCCACGCCGCGCTGGCCGTGATGGCCAGCGCGGTCTGTGGAACGCAGGCACGGGCGGCCAATACCTTCCCGAAAATCCCGATCTGGGCATACGCCGGCGCCTATCGCGACGTCGCCCACTCCACCTTTCCCTACACCCAGCTCTGCCAGGGTCTCGGACTCGCGCCGCTGCCCGACAGCATTCAGCCGAGGCAGCGCACCGTCACGGTGCGCTTCCTTCGCGACCGGGTCGCCGAGGCGCGCTCGGATTTCGGAGGCTACCGGATCTATCGGGTGGTCAATTCGCCCGACAGCTCCCACATGGAGCTGATCCGGCGCTACTCGGTGCAAGCGGGCGACACCCTGACCTGGTTCATGTCGCGCGTCGACAAGACCACGCTCCAGTTCATGTGCGGCGGCCAGGTCATGAACGACAGCATCGCGACCTTCCTCGACCCGGACTCGTGCGGCCACTACGTGAAGACCTGCCCGATTATCGACTTGCGCGCCAACCGTTGCCTCGCGGACTCGGTGTTGAGCCTGATCATTCCACCCGGTCCCCACAACGGATTCACCACCTACTACTCGGTGACCTACGAGCTGTTCAATTCGGGGGCCGAAGCGACCTACGAGGACATGTTCGTCCCCGACACCGCCGGGGTCTACGGTCCGTGCGCCAACCCCTCGAACAAGTTCACCTGCCCCAACCTCAACAACAAGCTCGCCAATCTGACGCCCGGGATCGAACCGACCGGCGGACCCACCACCGACCTCGAATCGGTGATGGTGGTCCCGAATCCCTATCGTGCCACCGAGTCCTGGGATCAGCCCGGGCAGCACGAGATCCACTTCGTCAATCTCCCGAACTCGGCCAAGATCCGGATCTACACCTCGGCTGGCGATCTGGTGAGGGTGCTGCAGCATTCCGATCCGACGCGGGATTTCGAGCGATGGGATCTCAAGAACGCGGGCGGCCAGGATGTCGCCTCGGGGATCTACATGTATCGGGTCGAGGCGGGCACATTCGCGTTCCAGAGCCGGTTCATCGTCATCCGCTGATCCGGGCGAGAGCGCCCCGCCATGCGAGTCCACCTCGAAGTCCAGGTCTGGCGCGGCACGATCCCCGAATCGCGCCATCGCCTTCAGCTCGCCGCCTGTGACGTGAACGGCGCCGAAGTCGCCGCCACCGAGGCCGCCGACAGCGTCACCACCTTTCGTTCGGCGGCCAAGCCCTTTCAGCTGCTGCCACTGGTCGAGCGCGGCCACGCCGATCGCTGGTCGTTCAGTGACGCCGAGCTGGCGGTGATGGCGGCCTCGCACACCGGCACGGCGGCTCACCTCGATCTGGTTCGCGGCATCCTCGCGAAGATCGACTGCCGCGAGAGCGATCTGGCGTGCGGATTCCACGAGCCGGTGGATCCGGACGCGCTGCGCGAATTCCGCGAGCGGCGTCTGCCGCCAACCCCGCTCTACAACAATTGCTCGGGAAAGCACGCCGGAATGCTGGCGATGTGTCGCGCCGAGAGCTGGCCGACCGCAGGCTACGAGCGCCCATCGCACCCGCTCCAGCAACTCCTGCATCGCACGGTGGCGAGCGTGTGCGGCACGAGCCCGGAGCGAGTGCCGATCGCGATCGACGGGTGCAGCGTGTGCGTGTTCGCGCTGCCGCTCTCGGGCATGGCCCTGGGTTACGCGCGGCTGTCGTCCAGTGCCGACGACGCGCGCGGCCAGGCGCTGTCGCGCATTCGCGCCGCGATGATGAAGCACCCGTGGGCGACGGGCGGAAAGGGGCGCTTCAGCACCGAGCTGATGGAGGCGTCCCCGGCGCTGGTCGCGAAGGGCGGGGCCGAAGGTCTCGAGTGTGTCGGCTGGCCGGCGCGTGGAATCGGCATCGCGGTCAAGTGCGAAGATGGAGCGGCGCGCGCGGTGGCGCCGGCAACGATCGCCGCTCTGGCGCAGCTCGGCGCGCTCGAGGAGCCCTCGCGCGCGAGGGTCGCGGATTGGGAGCGGCCCCTGCTTCGGAACGTGGCCGGGCTCGAGGTCGGCCACCTCAGCGCCGAGCTGCGGCTTCTCGCCTCCACGGCCCGCTAGTTCATCCCTCGACCGGGACGGTTCGATTGTCGCGAACGCTTGCTGCTGACCTCGCCTGGGCGTGTCTCCTTTGCGGGATGGCATGGTTGGCGGTCGCGCAGCCGGGAGAGGCCGCCGTGCCGCGAGCACCGGCGGCGCTCGGCGCCAAGCTCGATCCGTCGCTGCTTCCGTTCGCACTTTCGTCCGGCGATTCGGCGAGCGTCTGGATCTGCTTCCGCGACAAATCGCCCGGCGGTCCGGCCGCGGAGGCGCTCGCCCTGAATGCCGCGCGCGCCGCGCTCACGCCCCGCGCGCTGGCTCGTCGGCTCCGCGCCCACGTCTCGCCTTTGGTGGACGCCGCGGATCTGCCGGTGCCGTCCGAGTACCTGGACGCGCTTCGATCGCTGGGGCTCAGGCCGATCGCGGTGTCGCGGTGGCTGAACCGCGCCGCGGTGCGCGTGACGCCCGGCGACCTCGAGCCCGTGGCCGGCCTGCCCTTCGTCTCGGCGATCGCGCCGGTGCGACTCACGCGTGTCGTGCCGCCGCGAGCCTCGGGCGCGGAGGTGAGTCGCTCGAGCCCGTCCTCGACCCGGACGGAAGGTCGTCGCGCATCGGGGGATCAGGTCCTGTCGCCGCCGCTCGTGCCGTCGACGCAGAGCGGCCTCGCCTGGCTCCAGCTCGCTCAGATCGGGGCCACCGCGCTCCACGACTCGGGCTACGCGGGGAGCGGCAGGCTGATCGTGCTGTTCGACGACGGCTTCAACTTCCACGATCGGCACGACGCGCTGCGCAACGTGATCATCGCCCCGGGATTGGTGCGCGACTTCGTCGACGGCGACACCACCGTGACCGACACCACTCAGCTCGCCTCGTTCGAGCACGGCACGTGGACGTTCGGCTGCATCGCCGGCTACGAACCCGGGGTCTATCTCGGCAGTGCCTATCGCGCCGACTTCGCGCTCGCCCGCTCCGAGGTCGAGACCCGCGAGACTCCGGTCGAGATGCTCTACTGGTCGCAGGCCGCCGAATGGGCCGACAGTCTCGGGGCCGACGTGATCTCGTCGTCGGTGGGCTACAACCGCTTCGATTCGCCGTGGCCGAGTCTCGGTCCGGCCGACCTGGACGGACACACCTCGGAGGTCTCACGGGCCGCCGAGATCGCGGCCAGCAAGGGCATCCTGGTGGTCAACAGCGTCGGGAACGACGGCGAGGGGCCGCTGCCGCGCCTGGTGGCGCCCGCCGACGTCAACGGCGACAGCCTGATTGCCGCGGGAGCGGTGGACTCGTTCGGCGTGGTGACGAGCTTTTCGTCGCGGGGCCCGACCTCGGACGGGCGCATCAAGCCTGATCTCATGGCGCGCGGAGAGGCGGCGTGGGTGGTTTCGGGGTCGGGAGTGCCCGACGGCTTCCTGCTGGCCGACGGCACCTCGTTCTCGGCGCCGCTGATCGCCGGGCTCGCCGCCTGCCTGCTCGAGGCTCGACCGGCGTGGACGCCCACCGAGGTGATCCGCGCCCTGCGCGAGACCGCCTCGAGCTGCTGCGGCCCCGACGACGTTTACGGCTGGGGGATCCCCAACGGCGCCGCGGCGCTCGCCTGGACGCCCGGACCTCCGGCGCCCGAGCTTCCGCCGACCGGTTACGTCGAGGTGGCGATCCAGAGCCCCAATCCATTCGAGCCGCGGAGTGCGCCGCTCGAGGTGCGCTTCGGGCTGGGCCCCCATTTCACCGAGTCCCAGACCGGCAGGCTGCGCGTGTTCGACGGGAGCGGGCGTCTGGTTCGGGAACTCTACTCGGGCACGCTGGCTTGCGGCCGCTGGCACGTGGCGCAATGGTCGGGCGACGACGCCCAAGGCCGTTCGGCGCCGTCGGGGATTTATTTCGTAAACTTGTACGCTGCGGGTCGCACCCAGACGGTGCGGCTCGCTCTGCTACGCTGACGGATTCGATCGCGCAGGGTCCCGAACCCGCCTCGGGCTCGTGACCCGGAAAGGCAACCCTCGAATGAGACCCGGGTTCATCTGGATCGCGATGGTCGCGCTCACGGTTTCGACCACCGCCCAAGCGGCCGCGCCCACGACTTTTCGGCTCGCCAACGGCCTGAGCGTGCTGATGGCGCCCGACTCGCTCGCCGCCGGCGTGGACGTCGCGGTCTGGTATCGCGCCGGAACGGCGTACGAGCCGGCCGGGCAGTCGGGGCTCAGCAGCCTGATGGCGCGCCTGATGTTTCGCGGCTCGCCCGGTTTCGCGCCCGGCGAATACGCCCGCCTGCTCGGCGAGCAGGGCATGAACTACAACACCTTTCTCGCGCCGGACTACTCGTGCTTCTACTCGACCGGGGCCGCCGGCGCGCTCGAGACCGCAATCCACCTGGAGGCCGATCGGATGGCGGGGCAACGCCTGACTGCCGAGAACGTGGCCGCCGAGAAGTCGGCGCTGCGCGACGAGCGACGCCGGCACGAGGCCAATCCGCTGACGCGCGGCCTTCAGACGCTCGAGGCGACCGCGTTCGGCGCGCACGGTTACGCGGCGCCGCTGCAGGGAAAGGCGGCCGATTTCGAACGTCTCACCCCGGCCGCGTGCGCCAGCTACTCGAAGGCCCGGTACGGACCCGGAAACGCCCTGCTCACGCTGGTCGGGCGCTTCGATCCGGTGGAAGCGGAGTCGCAGGTCAGGCGCTGGTTTGCCGCGATTCCCGAGCGCGCGACCGGGCCGGCGCCGGCGGTGGCGCTCCCGGCACTGCGCGAGCGGCGCGCGACCCTCCGCCTCGAGTCGCCGGTGCCGATCCTGCTGGTGGGCTGGCGAGCGCCCGCCGATTCGGTGTGCGGCGTCGAGCTCGAGGTGCTGGCGCGCCTGCTGGGAGGCAAGGGCGGCCGGCTCGCCTCGGCCATGAGCGGCGACAGTGCGCTGGCATCGGGGACGGAATGCGACGTGGACACTCGCCGGCAGGCGTCGCTGCTGTTCGCGCTCGCGACGCCCGCCAGCGGAGCGGACTCGGCGAAGGTCGAACGGGCATTGATCGCCGAGGTCGAACGGCTGGCGCGCGATCCGATCTCCGATGACGAGCTGCTCCGCGCCAAGCAGCCGCTGCTGCTGGCGGCACGGCTCGATCGACAGACGTCGCGCGGTCGCGCCCAGTCGATCGGGGCCGCCGCGATGATCGACGGCGACTGGCGCTACGACGATCGCCAGCTGGCGCGACTGGAAGCCCTCGAGCCCCGCGACGTGAATCGGCTGGCGGCGCAGTTCCTCGACTCTCAGCACCGTTCGATCGTGTGGGCGCTGCCCGCCCGCGCCACCGCCCCGGGAGGCCGTCCATGAGAGCCCGGAAGATTTCCGCGCCGCTCGCCGCGTTCGCGGTCCTGGCGCTGGCGGTGCCGGGAGCCACGCTGGCGGCTTCCGAGTTCCGGCTGGCGCCGCCCCAGCAGCGTACGCTCGGCAACGGCCTTCGCGTGGTGGTGTTCCCCCGGCCCGGCTGCGGGCTCGTCCAGGTTCAGCTGCGGCTGGCGGCCGGGGTGTCGGCCGAGGGCGATGCGGAATCCGGCGCCGCCACGCTCACGGCGCGCATGCTCGATCAGGGCACCACCTCGCGCTCCGCCGCGTCGTTCGACCAGGATCTCCAGCGCGTGGGTGGAAGCTTCGCGGCCAGCGCGTCGCGTGAGTTCGCGTCGGTCGCGGCGGCGTATCTGCCGCAGGATCTCGACAGCGGTCTCGATCTGCTGGCCGACGCGGTGGTCAATCCGGTGTTCGATGACTCGCGCTTTCTTTCGATCAGCAATCAGGCGGCTCGCGCCCTGGTTCAGCAGCACTTCGATCCGGCGGCGGTGGCCGACGAGCAGATCTGGCCGGCGGTGCTGCCGGGAGTCGCGGCCGCGCGTCCTCCGGGGGGCACGCTCGGCACGCTGCTCAGCGCCACGCGTGAGACCGCCCGAAACTTCTACCGCGACCACTACCGCCCCAATCAGGCGGTGCTGGGGATCGCCGGCGACGTCACCGCGGAGCGCGCGTTCACGCTCGCCGAGCAGGCCTTCGCGCACTGGTCGGGGAAGGGCTCCACGCCGGCGGCCGAGGCTGCGCCTTCCGGCCCGACCGAGGTGCGCTCGCGTCTCATCGATCGGCCCGAGATGACCAACGCCGAGGTGCGGATCGGCTGGCGCACGCCGGGGAGCGGCGCCGCCGACCAGCTCGACCGCATCGCGGGCGCGAGCCTGCTCGAGTCCACGCTCCAGCAGGCGCTCAAGCCGCGCGTTCCGTCGCACGTCGACGTGGCGCTGAGCCAGGTCCGCGCCGGCGGCATGCTGGTGGTGGGATTCTCGGCGCCGGCCGATTCGGTGCCGGCGGCGGTGGCGCGCGTGAGGCGTGCGATGCGCGCCGCGATCGCCACGGTTCCCGAGAAGCCGCTGGCGACGCTGCGCCATCAGATCATCGCCACCTATCCGTTGCGCTTCGAGACCCTGGCCGGGTTGCTGTCGCAATGGCTGGCCGCCGATCTCGAAAGCGACGATCCCACTCGCGCGCTCGACGACTATCCGGAACGAGCGGCCGCTCTGACTCCCGCTTCGGTGAGCGCCGCGCTCGCCCGCGGCCTCGACCTCGATCATCCCGCGCTCGCGGTGGTCGGGCCGGCCGCGCGGCTCCGCACCCCGCTCCTGCGGCTCGGCCATCTCGACGTGATTCCCCTCGATCAGCCCCCGGCCGAGCTCTCGCTGGCGGAACGCGACACGATGCAAGCCCCGACGCCGGACGACGAGCGGCTGGGGAAGGAGTGGGCGGCGCGAGCGATCGCGGCGCACGGCGGACTGCAGAAGCTCCGGGCGATCAAAAGCTCGTTGTTGGAATGCGACATGACCATTCAGCTCGAGGGCCGCGCCCTGCACGGGCAGATGCGGCAGCTCCGAAAGGAGCCGGACCGCATGGTGTTCCTGACCTCATTCGAATCGTTCGAAACCCGCCAGGTGCTGAACGGCGATCGCGCATGGTCGCTGGCGCCCGACGGGAGTCTCCAGGACGCCGATTCGATCGGACTACGCGCGCTGAAATCGGGCTTCAGCTCGGACGTGCCGCACCTGCTCCTCTCGCTGGCCGATCCGCAGGCCAAGCTGGCCTCGCGCGGGGCGGCCCGGCTCGACGGCCGCGAGGTACACGTGCTCGACGTGACGCTGGGAGGAGAGCGCCGCCGTCTCTACTTGAGTCCCGACAGCGCCCGGGTGATAGGGATGGATCAGAACGAGGAAAGCGGTCGCGGCAGCCGGCTGATGGCGCGAAGGATCTATCGCGACCTGCGCAGGGTGGACGGCGTGCTGCTGCCGTTCGAGGAGGAGCGCCAGATCGAGGACCGCACGGTGCTGCAGCTCAAGGTGACGCGCGCCGAGCTGAACAGCGACATTCCGGACACCGAATTCCAGCGTCCGGCCAGCTCGGGACAGCCCAAGAACTGAGTTTGAGGCGGCGGCGGGCGGCGACTATCCTGCCCTCGACCCACATCAAGGAGGAGCGAAGCCCGTGACGGAGAGCCCTGCCGAAGTGATGACCACCGCCGAACCCGCCGCCACCACCACCTTTGTCTTCGCGTTCGGTGAGGGAAAGGCGGACGGGAACGCCTCGATGCGCGACCTGCTCGGCGGCAAGGGCGCCGGGCTCGCCGAGATGACCAACGCCGGCGTGCCGGTGCCGCCAGGGTTCACCATCAGCACCGAAGTCTGCCGCTGGTACTACGCCCACGGTCGCACGCTGCCCCAAGGCTTCGAGGCGCAGCAGGACGCGGCGCTGGCGCAGCTCGAGCGTCGCATGGCGAAGACCCTGGGCGAGGCCCGCGACCCACTGCTCGTGTCGGTACGCTCGGGCGCCAAGTTCTCGATGCCCGGCATGATGGACACCGTCCTCAACCTCGGGCTCAACGACCGCTCGGTCCACGGGCTCGCCGAGCGAACCGGGAATTCCCGCTTCGCCTGGGACTGCTACCGGCGGTTCCTGCAGATGTTCGGCTCGGTGGTGCTCGGGCTCGAGAAGCGCGACTTCGAGGAGCACCTCGAGTCGTTCAAGCGTCGCCGCAAGGCGAAGACCGACCAGGACCTCTCGACTGCGGATCTCGAGAAGCTGGTCGGCGAATTCAAGGCGCTGGTCAGGAAGCGCACCGGCCGTGAATTCCCGCAGGAACCCCGCGAACAGCTCACGCTCGCGCGCGACGCGGTGTTCCGCTCGTGGATGAACGATCGCGCGATCTACTACCGCAAGCAGAATCGCATCTCGGACGATCTCGGCACCGCCGTCAACGTGCAGGCCATGGTGTTCGGCAACATGGGCGAGACCTCGGCGACCGGCGTGGGGTTCACGCGCAATCCGGCCACCGGCGAGAATCAGTTTTACGGCGAGTACCTCACCAACGCGCAGGGTGAGGACGTGGTGGCGGGCGTGCGCACTCCGCATCCGATCTCCGATCTCGAGCGCGAGATGCCGTCGGCGTTCCGCCAGCTCCACGAGATCACCAAGCGCCTCGAGAAGCACTATCGCGACGTGCAGGACTTCGAGTTCACGATCGAGGACAGCCGCCTGTTCCTGCTCCAGACCCGCACCGGCAAGCGCACCGCGCAGGCCGCGGTGCGGATCGCCGTGGAGATGGTGGGCGAGGGCCTGATCTCACGCGAGGAAGCCGTGCTGCGCGTGGAGCCCGCGTCGCTCGATCAGCTGCTTCACCCGCGCCTCGATCCGAAGGCGAAGCTCCCGCTGCTCGCCACCGGACTCGCCGCGTCGCCGGGCGCGGCAGTCGGCATGGCGGTGTTCGACGCCGACACCGCCGCCGAGTGGGGTCATGACGGGAAGAAGGTGCTGCTGGTGAGGAAGGAGACCACTCCCGACGACATTCACGGCATGGACGCCGCGCAGGGCATTCTCACCTCGACCGGCGGGCTCACCTCCCACGCGGCGGTGGTGGCGCGCGGCATGGGCACGCCGTGCGTGTGCGGCGCGGGCGGGATCCGCGTCGACGACCGGGCACGCTCGCTGACCGTGGAAGGCCGCACGGTGCGCGAAGGCGAGTGGCTCTCGATCGACGGCTCGACCGGGCGCGTCTACCTGGGGCAGGCGCCGACGATCGAAGCCGAGGTGACCGGCGAGTTCGGCACCTTCATGGGCTGGGCCGACGAGCTGCGGCGTCTCAAGGTGCGCGCCAACGCCGACATTCCGCGCGACGCGAAACAGGCGCGCGCGTTCGGGGCCGAAGGGATCGGGCTGTGCCGCACCGAGCACATGTTCTTCGCCGAGGATCGCCTGCCGTGGGTGGTGCAGATGATCATGAGCGCGCCGCGCGCCAAGCTGCTGCGCGAGCGGCTCGCCGCGAAGACCGCGGAGCTCGAGGGCGCCGATCGGCTGGCCGCCGCGCGGATCCGGCCGGAGATCGCGGCGCTCAAGAAGCAGCTGGCCGGTCCCGAGCGCGAGTACCGGCAGGCGCTGGCGAAGCTCCTGCCGCTCCAGCGCGCCGACTTCCGCGGCCTGTTCACGGCGATGGACGGCTACCCGGTCACGATTCGCACCCTCGATCCGCCGCTCCACGAGTTCCTGCCCAAGCGCGAGGACCTGATGGTGGACATCGCGCGACTGCCCCGCGCCACTCCGGCCCAGAAGAAGGAGATGGCCAAGCAGTACCGGCTCACCGTCGCCGGCTTGAAGCGCGGCCTGCCCGACCTGCTCCAGCGGGTCGAAGAGCTGCACGAATTCAACCCCATGCTCGGCCATCGCGGCTGCCGTCTCGGCATCACCTATCCCGAGATCACCGAGATGCAGGCGCGCGCGATCTTCGAGGCCGCCACCGAGTGCGCGAAGAAGGGCGTGCGCGTGGTGCCCGAGGTGATGATTCCGCTGGTCGGTCACGTGAACGAGTTGAAGGACCAGGCGGCGATCGTTCGCCGGGTGGCGGAAGACGTCCTCGCGCGTTCGGGCCAGAGGGTCGAATACCTGGTCGGCACCATGATCGAGGTGCCGCGCGCCGCGATCACCGCCGATCGCGTCGCCGAGGTCGCCGAGTTCTTCTCGTTCGGCACCAACGACCTCACTCAGATGACGTTCGGCTTCTCGCGCGACGATGCTGGCAAGTTCCTGCCCGAGTACGTGGCGCGCAAGGTGCTGGCGGCCGAT
Organism: Candidatus Sulfotelmatobacter sp.; assembly: GCA_035498555.1. Classification (NCBI taxonomy): domain Bacteria; kingdom Pseudomonadati; phylum Acidobacteriota; class Terriglobia; order Terriglobales; family Candidatus Korobacteraceae; genus Candidatus Sulfotelmatobacter; species Candidatus Sulfotelmatobacter sp. The sequence continues at coordinate 28,658 of DATKAB010000046.1, read as the reverse complement.
CCGTTCGTCTCGATCGACGTCGAGGGCGTCGGCGCGCTCATGAAGTGGGCGGTGGATCGCGGCCGGGCGCAGCGAGCCAGCCTGAAGATCGGCATCTGCGGCGAACACGGGGGCGATCCGGCCAGCGTGGAATTCTGCGACGGCGCGGCGCTCAACTACGTCTCCTGCTCGCCGTTCCGGGTTCCGATCGCGCGGCTCGCGGCGGCTCAGGCCGCGGTCCGGGGGCGCGCCGCCGGCAGCGACCAGCGCTGACCGGCCCCGGTCAGCGTACGGGATTGGCGGGCGAGGGGATCGCCTGGGTCGGATCGGCGAGCATGGCGCGCACCCAGGCCGCTTCGCCCAGTGCCTTCTGGTCGAGTGGATGGAAGCGGTTGGCGCGCCGGAACTCGAGCAGGGATTCACGCTCGAAGCCCCAGAGCCCGAGCACCTCGGCGCGCGTGGTGGCGACCGCGCCGCGGCGCTCGGCATCGGGTGCCAGCGCCTCGGCGCGATCCAGCTCGCTCAGCGTCTCGCGCAGGAAGCCGATTCGCTCGACCGATGAGCGCGTCCGCGGTCGCAACACTCCGTCCTGCCGTCGCGACTCGATCGCCGCGTTCTGGAGCGCGGCGGCAAAGCGCGCGTGGAACTCGAACGAATTCTGGGGCGCGAGCGACATGAGCAGCCGCGCGTAGGGAACCAGGTCGTAGGAGCGTCCCTGGTCGTCGAGGGCCTGGAGCGAATCCAGCGCCGCGGACGCCGAGACCGACGGGAGCCCGGTCGGGCGCGCCTCGCGACGGCCGGGCATCGCGCGCCACGCGGCGAATGCCGCCAGAACCGCCAGGGTCAGCGAGCCGAGCAGCCACGGCACTCGCGCTCCACGCCGGCGCGTCGCGGCGTCGCGGCCGGCCGGTCGCGGCGCGAGGCGTGACTTCGGCCGGACGGGGCGGGAACGCTTCATCGGTCCACCGGCTCCACGATCGTCGCGATCGCCGACCGAGAGCCGGGTGGGGCGAGCACGCGCGTGTCGCCGGCGGCGCCACGGAGCGGAGCCGCCGGCGGCGCGGCCAGGCGCGTGCCAGGCGGGAGCGTGAGCGTGGTCCAGACCGGGACCTGGCTCCAGGCCCAGCGGGCCTCGCTTCCGTGCCGGGAGAACTCGAGCTGCAGCGCGCCCCATCGGGTCGGGGCGCGGGTGATCTTCGCCCCCTGCCACCAGCGATCGCGCGCGCCGAGCGTCAGTCGGAGCGTGTCGTCGTCATCGAAGATCACCGCGTTCCGCACCAGCATCCACAGCGAGGCGGCGGCGCTCGGGTGCGGCGGGAAATTGACGCCGAAATCGCCGTCGCGGCTGAACAACTCGGCGCCGCCGCCGCTCGCGGTGCGCCAGCGGAGCTGGGCGGCGAGCACGCTTTCGGCTTCGGCGCGCCGTCCCGCGAGCATCGCCCACACGCCGAGATCGGCGCCGAGATAGCCGTGCAAGGAATCGGGCGAGGCGTAGAACGTGAGCCCCGCGCCGCCGCCTTCGCGCCAGACGCGCTCGGCGAACCTGGCGGCGCGCGCATCGCCCGGCGGGATCGCGCCGCATGGCCAGGCCGCGGCGTAGGCGCCCCAGTCGCGCCCCACGCCCTGCCAGGAGGGCGGGAGATCGGGCTGCCCGCTCTTCTCGAGAGCCGCGGCGAACTCGACCCGATAGCGGTCGCGCGCCGATTCGACCTCGCGCGCGTCGTCTGACCGACGCGCCGCCGCGAGCAGGCGCGCCGCCGCGCGCTCGCCGGCGATCGCCCAGGCGTCGTTGCCAAGGAGCTGTGCCCGCGTCAGCTCGGCGTCGCGCGGTTCGGCGAACGGCAGCATGCGTGGGAATCGCTCGTGGGCGGGATCGCCCCGCTCGCGCTCGGCATCCAGCCAGCGGTGGGCGCGCATCGCCGACTCCGCGAAGCGCTGAAGCTCCGGCGCGGGCGCCGGGCGCAACAGGCACTGTTCCATCGCCCACAGTGCCTGCCCGGTGCCGTCGAGCTGTCCGCGCTGGCTGAGGAACGCGCCGTTCGGCCACTGGAACGCCAGCAAACCCGCGGTGAGTCGGCGCGCGACCTCGGTCTGACCCGCGACCGAGAGCGCCGCGATCGCGCGCGCGCCGTCGCGCAGCCAGACGTCGCGATACTGGAACGGCCCGCCGATCGGGACCCAGACCCCGGATTGACGTTCCCGGCAGCAGAGCAGCACCACCATCGCCGCGCGCAAAGCGTTCTCGACTTCAGGATCGCTGAGCTCGAACCGGGCGCCACGCTCGAGCTCGGCGCTCCAGTGCCGCCGCTCGTCCTCGGCGAGCGCGGCGGCCGGACGATCGGCCCAGCGCGCGAGCTCGCGCTCGGGCATGGGATAGGAGGGGAGCACCAGCCGAATCGTCCGTTTCCCGCCGGGCGCCAGATTCCAGGTTTCGGCCAGCGAGTCGCCCGACGCGCCCTCCGCCCACGCGTGCGCCACGCGGCTCGACCGGGCGCCACCCCATCGCGGGGCGACCTCACCGGCGTCCCACGCCGCGTATCCCGGCGTCGCGTCGCGCCGGGCGAGAACCAGGTCGAGTCGCGCCGCGACCGGCGCCGTCGAGTCGTTCGTGGCCGTGATTTCGACAACCGCGACCAGCTGTGAATCGCGCGGCGCGGTCAGGGCCCTTGCGACCGCCAGAAAATCCCAGCGCACGCCCGCCCCCGCGCGCGACCAGCGCAGGACCGGAAGCCAGCGCGCTTCAGCGGCGATTCGGGACGGAGGCGCGGCGGCGAGGCCGCCGGCGGAAGGAGACATCCGCAGCTGCCAGGCCCCGTTGTCGAAGCCACCCTCCGCGGTCAAGCGCCAGGCTCGCGTCCCGCCCGGTTCCATCAGGGCGCCGCTCGCCCGCCGGAAGGCCTCGGGAATTCGCTCGGGATCGAAGGCGGGCGCGGCGGTGCGCGGGCCCGGCGAGCACGAGACCAGCGCGGCGAGCGACAGGAAGCCCAGGCGCTTCAGGTGGTCGCCCCCTTCCGGAATGGTTTCGTGCGGACGGAATCGAGTGACGGCGGCTGGTCACTCTAGCATCGGGCGTCGCGCCGCGATTGCGGGTGGCCCGGAGGCCGGCGTACTCTTTCGCCCGAACCGTCCGCCACCCGGGAGGCCGCATGTTCATCGAGACCGAGCTTCAGGAGCTGCGCCGGCAGCGGTTCGCCCCGGCCGCGCTGATCGGCTACGCCCGCGCCCTCAGCCGTCACGTCCGGGCCACATGGGACTCCAATCCGGGAGCGGTGCGCAGCGTGTGGAGCCTGGCGCTGGTGTTCTTCGCCGTGGACTTCGTGGCCTCGGCGGCAGTCGCGTTGCGGCTCGAGCCGCAGCTCGGGGTGGAAGTGTTCCTGCTCACCGCGGCGATGATCCTCATCTCGTTCGCCGGCGTGAGCGCTTCGCTCGACCTGCTTCGCGACCGCCGGGGCTTCCGGCTGTCGGCGATCAATCTGCCGATCGCGCTCACCCTGCTGCGGCTGGCGATGCTCCCCGGCATCCTGCTGTTCCTGCTCGAGCGCCGCTTCCTGCTGGCGCTCTCGGCGTTCGTGATCGCGGCCCTTTCCGACGTTGCGGATGGCGCGCTGGCGCGGCGCTGGGATCAGTGCACGCCGCTCGGGACCGTGCTCGATCCGGTGGTGGACATCGTCTTCAATCTCGCCATTTTCGCCGGACTGTACGCCGCGGGATTGCTGCCCGGCTGGGCGTTCGCGATGGCCGGACTTCGCTACGGCATCCTGCTGGCGGGCGGCGCGTGGCTCTATCTGTTCGTGGGCCCGGTGCGCATCCAGCCCACGCTGTTCGGCCGGCTGACCGGAGTGGTGCTGAGCGCGCTGGTGGGACTGCTCACACTGCTGCACGTGGTACGCGGGGCGCTCGCGGCGCGCCTCGTGCCGCTCACCGAGATCGCGCTGGGCGTGCTGCTCGCGGTCACGGTGGCGCACGTGATCGTGCTGGGCTGGCACAATCTGCGGCTGTTGACCGGCCGGGTGGAGGCCGCGGGGCGGGTGGTGGGCGACGTGCGCTGGAGCGGGCATTGAGCGATCCGGCGCTCGAGGGCGACCTCCGCCACTTCTTCCCCACCGAGGTGCTGCAGATGCTGCAGCTCGCGCAGGCCAACGGACGGCTCGAGCTCGAACGCCCGCGCGAGATCGTCGAGCTCTTCATCGAGCGCGGCCGTCCGGTGTTCGCGCGCACCTCGGGCGCCGCGGTGCGCGCCGGCGAGGTGCTGGTGCACCGCGGCATGATCTCTCAGGACGCGCTCGACCTGGCGCTCGCGATCCAGAAGGATCAGCCCGGCGAGCGCCTCGGCACCATGCTGGTGGCGGCCGGCGCCATCTCGCCCGACCAGCTCCAGCAGGCGGTGCGCGAAGTGCTGCGGCGGATCGTCTACGGCGTGCTGCTGTGGCGGGAGGGGCGCTTTCGTTTCTACCCCGGCGATCGAGTGCAGACCGAGGACATTCAGCTCGACCTTGAGCTGGACCGCCTGATCCTCGAGGGACTGCGCCACGCCGACCAGCAGCGCGCCGCCGGCGGAGCGGTCTGACAAACTCCGAACCCCGCATCGACCGCACGTTGACCGGCCGCCCGCCGGAATGGGACGCTGAGCGTTCCGCCCATGTCCGACCTGTCTCTCCATCTCGCACCCAACGCTCCGTGGATCTGGCTGACCCTGCTGAGCGTGGCGCTCGGCGCGCTCGCGCTGTGGGCCTACCGCATCGCGATTCCGCCGCTGCCGGCGCTGGCCAAGCGATTGCTGCCGCTGCTTCGCGCCTTCGCGCTTCTGGCGTTGATCTGGCTGCTGGCTCAACCGGTGCTGGAGCGCGTGGGAGGGGAGTCGGCGCGGGTCGTGGTGCTGCTCGATCGTTCGCGCAGCATGAACCTGCCCGCCGCCGCGGGCGGGCCATCGCGCGCGGCGCTCGCCGCGCGGGCGGTCGCTGATCTCAAGAGCGCCTGGCGTGGTCGCGCCCGCGTCGAGGTGCTCGATTTCGCGAGCCGCCTGGCACTCGACTCGACCGGCGTCGGCAGCGGCTCCGGCACCGGGCTCGGCACGGCGCTCAACGAGCTCGGGCGCTCGCCGTCGGGCGAAGGCGCGAGCGCGGTGGTGGTGGTGAGTGACGGGGTGAGCAATCGCGGCGACGATCCCCTGACGGCCGCGCGCGAGCTGGGCGTACCCGTGCACGCCGTGATCGTGGGCGGATCCGGTCCCGATCGAGTGATCACGGAGGTCGAGGGCTCGAGCATCGCGCGGGTTGGCGAGCCCACGCCGATCCGGGTCCACGTCACGTCGGGCGAGCCGCGCGGGCTGCCGCTGCCGGTCTCGCTGCTCGACGGCGGGCGAGTGCTCGCGCGCGCGGTGGTGCCCGCGCCGGGACCGGGCGCCGAGGCCACCGCCGAGCTCACCGTGACGCCGCCGCGGGCCGGGCTCGCGGTGTGGACCGCGCGGGTGGATTCGATTGCGGGGGAAATGGACTTCGCCAACAACGCGCGACAGGTGGCGGTGGACGTGGCGCCCGGCAAGCTCGGCGTGCTGGTGCTGACCGGGAGCCTCAACTGGGACCTCTCGTTCCTGCGCCGTTCGCTGGCGGGCGATTCGAGCCTGGCGCTCACCACCCTGTCACGCGAACGCGAGGGCTGGCGTGCGATCGAAACGCGCCGCCGGCGTGGCGCTCCTTCGCCGGAAGATCTGCGCGGCATCTCGGTGGTCGTGCTGGACGCGCTCACCGGCACCGATCTCGGCGACGTGATGGATCGCGCGCTGCTCGACTTCGCCCGCTCGGGCGGCGGTCTGCTGGTGCTGGGCGGCGCGCCTCCCGGTCTTTCGCGCCATCGGGCGGGTGCGCTCGGGGCGCAGCTCCACGTCGACCTCGAGGGCGCGCTCGCCGGCCGGCCGGGAACCCCGGTGCCCACCCCCGAAGGCCGCGAGCTGCTGGCGTGGGACCCGGATCCCGCCCGCGGCGACGCGGCGTGGCGGTCGGCGGCCCCGCTCACCGACGTGGCGCCGATCCAGCCCGGCGCCGGCGATCGCGTGCTGCTTGCGACTCCCGGCTCCGGGCCGCCGCTGCTGTTCACGCGCCGGATCGGGCGCGGCCCGGTGCTGATGGTGAACGGCGTCGGGCTGTGGCGCTGGTCGCTGGCCGCACAGGACGAGAACGGCGATGAACGCGGCCGCGCGTTGTGGCGGCGCCTGGTGCGCTGGCTCGCCGAGCCGGTGCAGGGCGAGCCGGTGCGGGTGCGGCCGGACCGCTGGCTGGCTTCCAGTGGCGAACCCGTGCGCTGGTTGGCCACGGTGCAGGACGCGGCGCTCCACCCGTTGGCCGGCGCCACGGTGAGCGGCGAGGTTCGCGCCGAGAACGGAGGCGCGCGCAGCGTGACCTTCACCGCGCGCGATGCCGGCAGCTACGAGGCGGAGCTGGACGATCTGCCGCCCGGCCGCTATCGGATCGCGGTGCGCGCCGAGCAGGGTGGCCACGAGCTGGGCCGCGGCACGAGCGAGGTCGCGGTGGATCGCTGGAGCCTCGAGGAGGCGCGAACCGCCGCCGACAGCGTGGGGCTCGCGCAGCTCGCCGCGGCGAGCGGCGGGCGCTCGACCGAGGCGGGAGGAATCGAGCGCTGGGCGCGCGACATGCCGACGCGCGAGCTGGCGCGCGGGCGGGGTCAGTCGCGACGGCTGTGGGAATCGCCGTGGACCTTCGCCGCGATCGTCGGCGCGCTCGGCGTCGAATGGGGCTGGCGCAGGCGGAGAGGGCTGCCGTAGCAGATCGGCGAGGGCCGGGCGCTTCGAGGGAAAGGTCCCCTGGTCGGGTAGGCTCGTCGGTGCCATCCGGGCGCCGACTCGCTCGCTGCGCTGAGCGCCGGACGTCCTGTCCTCTTTCCGCTCGGCGCGGAGCCCTCCCGATGGACCTTTCCCTCGTAGCGCCAAAGCGCCACCCATGAAGGCACGTCGCTTGCGCTGATCGCCGGTCGAGCCGCGCCGCGCGTCCCTGAATCGTCCTGATCCCGCCCCCGGGTGGGAGAGCTCTCGCCCGTGTGGGGCCTGTTTCTCGCGGCGGCGACCACCTGCGTGCCGCCCGCACACGCGATCGTCACCGAGGTGTTCTACGACGCCATCGGTGACGACACCGGCAACGAGTTCGTCGAGCTGTTCAACCCCACCGCCGCCACGCTGTCGCTCGCCGGCGCACGGCTCGAGGCTGGCGACGGCGCGGGACCGGATCGGTGGTCGCTGCGGTGGAGCGGGACCGGTGAGGATTCGATTCCCGCCGGCGCCCGCTTCGTGATCGGCGGGGCGCGCGTTTCGCCCGCGCCGCAGCGGCTCGTGGTGCTCGACCTGCAGAACGGGCCCGACGCCGTGCGCATGGTGTGGCCGGACGGCGCGAGCGAGGTCGTGGGCTATGGCGCGCTCGCCTATCCCGAGTATTCCTGCGGCGCACCGGCTGCGGACGTGGCTGCCGGGCTGTCGCTTTCGCGCATGCCCGACGACGCGGATCTCGGCAGCAACGCGCTCGACTTCCGCGCGGCGGCGCCTTCGCCCGGGCGCGAGAACCAGCCGCGCCGCGATCTCGCGCTCTTGCCCGGATCGCTGGCGCTCGACCCCGAGCGCCCGGATGCCGGCGGTTCCGCGCGGCTCACCGGGCGAATCGTCAATCGCGGTCGCGATTGGGTTGCGACCAGCGACGTTGCCATCACGCTCGACGTCGAGCCGCTCGATGGGCCGGGCGGATCCGCCACGACGAGTCAGGAGCCGTGGGCCTCGCCTGGCCTCTCGCCCGGCGACACGCTCGGGTTCGCGCTCGATCTTGCCGCGCTGCCGGCCGGGAAACAGCGTCTGTGGGTGGATCTGGCGGTCGTCGCCGACGGCAATCCCGACGACGACCGCGATTCGCTGCGGGCGCGATTCGGTCCCGGCCCCCTGGCACTCACCGAGATTCAGTTCCATCCCGCCGATGGCGAGGGGGAGTGGGTCGAAGTTCGAAATCAATCCGCGCTGCCACTGGATCCCGCCGCCTTCACGCTCGCGGACCGCGGCAGCACGCGCGGCGTGCCGAGCGAAGGATTGGGCCCGCTCGCGCCCGACAGCCTGGCGGTGTTCGCGCAGGATCGCCTCGCGCTGCTCGGTGCCCGCCCCGAGCTCGATCCGAATCGCGTCTGGCGGGTGAGCCCCTGGGCCGCGCTCAACAACACCGACGACGACGCCGGCATCGCCGACATCGCGACGCTGCGCGAGGCCGACGACGTGGTGAGCGATCGCGTCCCCTACCGCGCATCCGGAGTTCCGGCCGGGGTGCCGATCGAGCGCCGCGACGGACTCTGGCAGCCCTCACTCGATCCGCGCGGCAGCCCGCTCCAGCCGCCGCGGGCGTTGCCGCCGGTCGCCGGCCATTTCGCGCTCTCGCCGGCGCGGGTGGGCCCGACCGGCTCGCTCCATCTCGAATGGTCCCTGCCGTGGCCGCGCGCCCGGGTGAGCGTCACGCTGTACGATCTCAACGGTCGCCGCGTCGCCACGCTCCTCCCCGAGATCTCGACCGCCGGGCGCGGCGTGCGCGACCTGTCGCTCGGGGCCGCGCCGCCCGGCTTCTTCTGGGCCTCGCTCCAGGCGCTGGCCGAAAGCGGCGGTGAGCGACTCACCGAGACGCGTGCGCTCCGGGTCGTGGCGCCGGCGCCGTGACCACGGCCTCGGTGCTCGCGATGCTCGCCATGGCGCTGCCGGCGGTCGCGATCGCGCAGGAGTTCGCCGCTCCCACTTCGCGCGCCACGCTCGGCCCCGGAGCGCTGCTCGAGCGCGCGCTGCCGAATGGCGCCACCGGCGCGTCGCTGGCGACGCTCCTCACGCGCTGGCCGCTGGCCATGACCGCGCGCTCGCTGATCGCGGGCGGCGCCTTCCGCGGTGTCGCGGCCGAGGCCGGAGTCGCGAGCGCCGGCGACGACGCGCTGGGCTGGAACGCCGCGGGCCTCGCGCTCGGAATCGCCGACCGCGTCGCGGGCGCCGCGGCGCGCGCGGTCGTGCGCCGGGATCACGAATCGCCGGTGGAGCTGCCCGCGGTCGGCGTCGAGACCGGCATGGGCGGCTGGATGAGCCTCGGGCCCATGCGAATCTGGGCCAGCGCGCCGCAGGCGTTCCTCGCCGGCGAGAGTCCGCCGCTGCCGCGCGGGCTCACGGCGGGGGTCGAGTGGGCGGCCGGCGGCGTGGCGCTCGGGCTCGAGCGCGAGGCGCCCCGCCAGGGAATCGTCGAGCCCGCGGCGCACGCTGCACGGCTGTCGCTCGCGCTCGCCGGCATCACGGCGTGGACCGAGCTGCGCGACCAGCCGCTGCGAGGAGGTGTGGGGATCGAGGCCACGGTCGGCGCGCTCCGCGTCGCGAGCCAGGTGGACGGCCACCCGGTGCTCGCGCCGACGGTGCGGATGAGCCTCGCCCTCGAGCGGCGCCGGCCGGACTCGTGAACGCGCGCGCCGCGGCCCTGGCGCCGGCATTCGCGCTCGCGCTGCCGCTCGCCGCGGCGCTCGCGCTGCCATTCGCCGCGGCGCTCGCGCTCGCCGATGAAATCGATCCGCCGGTCGACGCTCCCGACAACACCGACGTGACGTACGAGCGCGCCGATTCGATGGCCGCGGGAAGCGTCGAGGTGGAGCTCGGGCTCGACGGGCGCGGGAACTCGACGGTGCGGAGAGCGCGCGCACTCCGTTTCAGCGGCGCGGATCTCGACGGCACGCTGCGCGAAGGCGGCGACGATCCGCTCGATGGCGCCGACGTCGGCGGGCGCTCGGAAACCTTCGCCTGGCGCGTCGGCCGCAACGCGCCGCAGTGGGGGCGCGGCTGGCTGGTGGGCTCGCCGCGGGCGCCGTGGAGCGATGCCCGCGTCGAGAGCGAGGACCGCCTGCGGACCGGGCCGCGCGGCGACGTCGCCTGGGCCGAGGCCGGCGGACCGGTCCGACTCGAGGCGCTGGCCGGCCGCTTTGCCCGCCGCGACGTGGCGGCGATGCGGGTCGGCGCCGGGATCGCGGGCTTGAGCGCGGCCGCGACGCACGCAGGCCTCGCGGGAGCCGGGCTCTCGCTCGAATCCGATTCGCTCGGGGCCGAGCTGGCGGGGGATCGCGCCGGGCGCTGGCGCGGCGAGTTGTCGGCGCTGGTGTCGCGCCCGAGCGGACGCCTGGGAGTGTCCGCACGCGCCGGATCAGGAGGCTTCCGGTCGCTGCTGGCGCCGTCTCGCAGCGGCCCTTCCCAGGCGCTCGGAGTGAGCTGGGAGCGGGGGCTGAATTTCATTCGGCCACGCGCCGCGGCCGCTCTGTGGCGCTTCGGATCGGGCGGCACGGGCGCGCGTGCGGTGCTTGAAGTGGGGTTCCGTTTGGATCACCATGCCGTGCTGAGGCTCGGTGTCGAAGAGCAGCACGGGGTGCGCCGCGAGGGTGCCGCGCCACGCGGCATGCGCCAGGGCTGGTGGGGAGAGTGGCGAGGCGGCTCGGAGCACGTGCGCCTCGAGATGCGCCTCGAAGCCTGGGGCGGCGAGGCGTTCGCGCGTGAACCGGCGCGGGGGATGAGCCGCGCCGCCGTCGAGGGGCTTGGGCCCCACGGCGCGCGGCTTCGCATCGAGCACGCGGTGTTTCGATCGGGGTCGGGCGAGAGTCTCAGGCTGCCGGAATTCGACAGTGATCGCGTGGTGTTGCGCGCCCTGTCGGGGGTCGGCGAGCGAACGCGAGTGGAGCTGAATCTGCCGGGCCCGGCGGGACGCATGCGGGCCGGCTGGAGTTACACCGCGGCGGCGAGGCCGCCGTCGCGCACGCAATGGTCGCTACGCTGGGCACGAAGCGCGCGCTTGAAGGGCGCGACATCCTGAGGAGAGAGGCATGACGTTCGCGAAGCGCATGACCCGGCTGGGCACGGAGACCGCTTTCGAGGTGCTGGCGCGCGCCCGTGCGCTGGAGGCGACGGGCAAGAAGGTCGTTCATCTCGAGATCGGCGAGCCCGACTTCGATACGCCCGCCTTCATTCGCAAGGCCGCGGCACAGGCGCTGGAGGAAGGCTGGACCCACTACGGGCCGTCGGCGGGACTCCCGGAGTTCCGCCAGACCATCGCCGACGTGTTCGGCGCCGAGCGCGCGATTCCGTGCGATGCCGACAACGTGGTGGTGACGCCGGGGGCCAAGCCGATCATGTTCTTCGCCATGCTCGCGCTGCTCGAAGAGGGCGACGAGGTCATCTATCCGAATCCCGGCTTCCCGATCTACGAATCGGTGGCCAACTTCCTGAACGCGCGCCCGGTGGCGCTCCAGCTCAAGGAAGAGGACGAGTTCGACGTCGATCTCAAGGACCTCGAGAAGAAGATCACCTCGCGCACCCGGCTGCTGGTGATCAATTCCCCGCACAATCCGACCGGCGCGGTGATGAAGCCCGAGACCGTGCATGCCCTCGCGGCGCTGGCGCGCAAGCATGATTTCTGGATCCTGTCGGACGAGATCTACGCGCGCATCCAGTATCAGGGGAAGCACCTCTCGATCGCTTCCCTGCCCGGCATGGCGGAGCGCACCATCGTGCTCGACGGATTCTCCAAGACCTTCTCGATGACCGGCTGGCGTCTGGGCTTCGGCATCATGCCGAAGCCGCTCGCCGTGCACGTCACGCGGCTGATGACCAATTCCAACTCGTGCACGGCCAGCTTCATTCAGAAGGCCGGCCAGGCGGCGCTTACCGGTCCGCAGGGCGAGATGCACGCGATGGTCGCCGAATTCAAGGTGCGGCGCGACGAGATCGTCGAGGGCCTGAACAAGATCCCGGGCGTCAAGTGCTTCATGCCGCGCGGAGCGTTCTACGCCTTCCCCAACATTCGCGGTACCGGCTTGACCAGCAAGGAGCTGTCGACCGCACTGCTCGAGGAGGCCGGGGTCGCGTGCCTCGCCGGCACCTCGTTCGGCGTGCATGGCGAGGGCTACCTGCGGTTCTCCTACGCGAATTCGATGGAGAACATTCGCTTCGCGCTCGGCGCCATCAACGAGTTTCTGTCGGTTCGCGCGCGCGGCTGACGCGGACGCCGGCGCCGACCGACGCGTGATGAAGAGGCCGCTCCCGCGCGAGCACGCGGCCGCGTCGCTCGGGGTGGGGGCGGCCTTCCTGCTGCTCTACGGCTTCACCGCGGCGCCCGGGCTCCGCTGGGCCGACAGCGCCGAGTTCCAGACCGTGGCGCTGCTCGGCGGGATTCCCCACTCGTCGGGCTATCCGCTGTGGCTGATCGCGGCCCGCGCCTTCGCCTGGCTGCCGGCGTTCGCCCCCGAATTCCGCGTCACGTTGCTGAGCGCGACCGCGGGCGCGGCGGCGCTCGCGCTGATGGTGCGCCGCCTCGGCGAGTTGCGCGTCTCGCTCGCGGGCTCGGTGATCGCGGCCGGCCTCCTGGGCCTCAGCTTCAGCTTCTGGCGCGTGGCGCTGCGCGCCGAGGTCTATTCGCTCTCGATCCTGATGGCGTTTCTTGCGCTCGGGGCGCTGTTGCGCGCCCGTGCGACCGGCGCGCGGCGCGAGGTGCTGGGGGCCGGCTTCCTGCTCGGCCTGGTGATGACGGTGCACCTGTTCTTCGCGCCCGCGGTGGCGATCGCCGGGCTCGCGCTCGCCTGGCGCGAGGGGCGGCGCGGACTCTCGGGAGGCGCGGGAACGCCTGCCGGATCTCCGACTCGCGCCGCGGTCGGACTCGCGCTCTTGCTCGGCGCCTTCCTGCTCGGGCTCACGCCCTATCTGCTGCTGGTGTGGATGGACGCGCACGGCGTGCCCGCCAACTTTCTCGACCTGGTGCGCCACGCCGCCTCAATCATGGGAGTGGATCATCCGCCGCTCGACACGCCCTGGCAGCGCGTGTGGTGGCTGGTCACCGGGCGCAACGTCTATCCCCCGCTGCCGGTCGAGCACCATCCGCGCTCGATCTTCTATGGCCTCGTGGATGGGTCGGCGCTGCTGTGCCTGTTCGAGCTGGGTCCGGTGGCGGCGGCGCTGGCGGCACTCGGCTTTGCGCGGCGCTGGCGCCGCGATCGAAGCTTGGCGGCGCTGCTCGCCGCGGCGATCGTGGCGACGCTGGCGTTCGCCGCCCTGATCACGCGCGGCGCAATGCTCGATCTGTTCCTGCTGCCGGCGACCGCGCTGGGAACGCTGCTGGCGGCGGATGGGGTGGACGGACTGCTCGAGCGTTTCGCTCGTTCGCGACCGGCGGAGCCGCCCACGGCACGAGCGTGGGCCGGCATCGCGATCTGGGCGCTGCTGGTGTTCCCGCCCCATCTGCTGCGCGCGAGCGCTGCCGCCCATCCGATCGGACCGCGCGGCTGGCAGGTGATCGAGGAGGACCGGACCCTTCACGCCGGCCTGTTTCCCGGCATGCGCCACGCGGCCGAGGCAGCACCGTGGGGCCGATCGGTGCTGGAGTCGGCGCCAAGGAACGCGCTGCTGCTCGCCTCCTGGCCCGACTTCACGCCGCTCCGGCACCTGCGCCTGGTGGAGGGGTTGCGGCCCGATCTGACGCTCGATCAGATCGCGCCCGAGACCATCGACCGGCGCGTCCGCGGCTGGCTCGCCGCCCGCGACGGATTGCCGGCGCCGATCGTCTTCACCGAGCGAGGGGAGCGCGAACGGCCCTATCTCGGCGCCGCAGATTCGGTGAAGGTCGCCGCGGGGCGCTGGATCTACATCGTGCGCGCCGTGGACAGTCGCGTGCCCTGAAGCGACAGCGTCCCGGTTTCGCGCTGCGCCATGGCCGCCGTATCGCGCTTCCCCGGCGGGCACGGCGCGTGCAGTCCTGCGAGCCACCACGCCCTCGAGCCGCTCCCGGTTCGCTCCCGTGGAGACGCCCGATGCTCAAACAGTTCTGCTACATCGTGATGGTTGCGATCATGATCGCCGAGGGAGCGGTCATCGCTGCAGAAGCCCGCGCCGACTCCCCGCTCGTCATCAACGAAATCCTGGCCGGCCCGGCGCGCGACTGGGATGGAAGCGGCGCGTTTTCCTCGCGCGACGACGAGTGGGTCGAGATGTTCAATGCCGGCGGCGCGACCCTCGACCTCAACGGGTACTTTCTCACCGACGGCGATTCCATTCCGCGCTACGCATTCACCGGTGACCTCGCGCCCGGCGGGCACCTGGTGGTCTACGGCAAGACGTCGTTCGACTGGGAGCATGCCAACGGCTTCCCGGCCTTCGGACTCTCGCTCGGCAACTCCGGCGACGCCGTGCTGCTCTGGCACGTGAGCGGCTCAGACACGACGCTGGTGGACTCGCATGTCTTCGGCAGTCACGAAGCGGCTGCGGATCGCGCGGTGGGCCGCTCGCCCGATGGCGGCCCGGACTGGGCCCTGTTCGACGGACTCGATCCCTACACCGGCTCGACCGCGCCGACCGGGACCGGATGCATGCCGACGCCCGGAGAGGCGAATCTCTGCAACTCGACTCCGACCGCGCCGGTCACGTGGGGGAGGATCAAGGCGATCTATCACTGAGAGGGAATGGCCGGCACCCGGTTGTTCCAAAGCGTCTGACCGGCACGGGCCTCATTCCGGGGTCAGTTGAGGTCGGGGGCGCGGCTTCGATAGGCTTGAAGCTGAGTCGGCGCGGCCGCGCCCCCCGAGGGTGGGTCGCTCCATCCGCACCCTCACGACCTCTTGGAGTCGTCGCCACTTCCCATGCCACGGCCGTCGATTCGAGCGATCGCCGCTGGCGGCGTGCTCCTCGCCTTTCTCATCCTCTACTCCTATACCGCTGCACCGGGAATCCTGTACGGCGACAGCGGGGAGCTCCAGGCCGCAGCGTTGACGGCCGGCATCCCGCACGCCACCGGCTACCCCACCTTCGTGCTGCTGGGCGGGCTGTTTGGCCGCCTCGGGTTCGCGAGCCCTGCCTATTGCGTCAACTGGATGAGCGCCTTCTTCGGAGCCGCGACGGGGGCGCTGCTGGTCGTGCTGATGGGCGAGCTGGGCATCGGCGTCGCGGCCTCGGTCGCGGCAGCCTGCATGTTCGGCCTCGCGTTCAGTCCATGGCGCACTTCACTTCGCGCCGAGGTGTACACGCTCGCCAACGCGTTCGCGGTGCTGGCGGGGTGGAGGACCTGGGCCGCCCACCGCAGCGGGCGCCCCGTCGATGCCCTGCTCGCCGGCGTCCTTCTCGGTCTCACGCTCACCGGGCACATGATTTTCGCTCCGCTGGTCGCGGTGCTCGGCGTGTCGCTGGTCATGCTCGTCTGGCGTCGCGATCCGCATCCGATTCCGAGTCTGCTCCTGCTGCTCGGCTCATTCCTGCTCGGTGTCTCGCCCTACCTGTTCCTCGTCATCGCCGACGTTCGCCATCCGGCGATCAACTACTACGACATGGTGCGCATCGTTCAGAACCCGTTCGGGCGCCCGATGCCCGATTTCGACACGCCCTGGAAACGCCTGGGGTGGATGATCGCCGGCCGCAACAGCTATCCGCCGGCGCCGATGGCGATCCAGTGGCGGGCCATGCTGATTCGACCTCTGGAGGCCGGGTTCGACGTCTTCGTGTTCGAGTTGGGCCCCATCGCCTTGCTCCTGGCCTGGCTCGGCTGGCGCCGCCACGTGCGGCTCGACCCGGGAAGCGCGCGAGTGCTGGCGCTGGGGCTCATCGCCTCGAGCGCGTTCGCGATTCTGCTGGCCGGAAATCCCATGCTCGAGCTCTTCCTCCTGCCCGTTCTGCTGATCGTCACCTTCTGGGTCGGTTCCGGGCTTCAGGTGGTTCAGCCGATGGCGGCGGGTCGGGGGCGCGGAGTGCTGATCGGCGCCGCGGTCGCGGCGGTGGCGGTGGTGGCGATCACGGCCAACGCGCTCCGCGAATACGCGGAGGTGCACCCGTTCACGCGCTGGAAGTTCCGGGTCGTGGAAGAGGATCCGAGCCTGCGCGCCGGCTGGCTTCCCAGCATGCGAAGCTTCGACGAGCCCGAGCGCTATGGCCGGAGCGCGATCGAGCGGATCCCCCGAGGCGCGCTGGTGATCGCGGGCTGGAGCGAGCTGAATGTGCTGCGTTATCTGCAGGCGGTGGAAGGGCGTCGAACGGACCTTGCACTCGAGCAGACTTCGGCGTTCAGCCTGCCGGATCGCATGCGGCTCTGGCAGCGGGCGCACGACGTCTCGCGGCAGCCTTTCGTGTTCACCGAATGGGTTCCCGAGATGGCGAAGTACTACGCGATCGCCGAAACGCTGGACGTCATCCCCGGCCATCGCCTGTACGTGCAGCGCACGCCGATCGCCGACCCCGGGCGCTGACCGTGAAACGGCGCGCGATTGACCCTTGCCTCGACGGCGGTTAACTTCCGCACGAATCGCACGCCCGCCGTGCGCCCTCCGGGAGGTCCCGTTGAACCCCACCGTGCCGTCCGCCGAGCTCGTCGACGCCCATCAGAAGGGGCGCCTGCAATGGCCGGTGGAAAAGCTCACGGCCAAGGCGCTCGACATCCGCCGCGACATCGTCACCATGCTGGTCAAGTCGCAGACCGGGCATTCCGGCGGCCCGCTGTCGTGCTCGGACTTCGGCACGGCGTTGTTCTTCCACGAACTGAACATCGATCCCGCGAACCCGTCGTGGCCCGAACGCGACTTCTGGCACTTTTCGATCGGCCACGTCACGCCGGTGATCTACTCGCTGATGGCCGAGCGCGGCTACTTCCCGCTCAGGGACCTGATGAAATTCCGCACCTTCGACGGCCACACCCAGGGCCACCCGTCGCATCACGACACGCCGGGCATCGAAGTGTCCGCCGGCTCGCTCGGCCAGGGCCTGTCGGTGGCGTGCGGTGTCGCCAAGGCCGCGCAGATCGACCATCACCCGCGGCGCGTGTACTGCGTGATGGGCGACGGCGAGCAGCAGGAGGGACAGATCTGGGAAGCGGCGATGTTCGCGGCGCACTATCGGCTCGACAACCTGTGCGCCATCATCGACTACAACCGCAAGCAGATCGACGGCGACGTCGAGGACGTGATGGGCATCAAGCCGCTCGACGCGAAGTGGCGCAGCTTCAATTGGAACGTGATCGAATGCAACGGCCACGACATTCCCGACGTGCTTCGCGCGTTCGCCGAAGCCCGCGCCTTCAAGGGCCGGCCGAGCGTGATCCTGGCGCACACCGCGATGGGCCAGGGCGTGTCGTTCATGGCCGACGACTACCGCTGGCACGGTAAGCCGCCGAAGCCCGATCAGGGCGAGGTCGCGTTGAAGGAACTGGGCACCAACTACGCCGAGTGGTCGGCGCGGCTGCTCGGCCACTGACCCGAAGACACCCATGACCGCCACCATCACGCTGCCCGAGAAAGTCGAGATGAAGAAGACGCGCGAAGGCTTCGGCCGCGCGCTGGTGACGCTGGGCGAGAAGGATCCTCGCATCGTGGTGCTGGTGGGAGATCTCGCCGAATCCACCATGGTGAGTTTCTTCGCCGAGCGCTTCCCCGACCGATTCATTCAGGTGGGGATCGCCGAGCAGAACATGTGCGGCGTGGCCGCGGGCCTCGCGGCGATGGGCAAGATCCCCTTCTGGTCCACCTACGGCGCGTTCGCTTCGTGCCGCGCCGCGGACCAGATTCGCGTGACGCTCGCCTACACCAACCTCAACGTGAAGATCGGTGGCGCGCACGGCGGCATTTCGGTCGGCCCGGACGGCGCGACCCATCAGGCGATGGAGGAGATCTCCATCATCCGCTCGATCCCGAACATGAAGATGATCGTGCCCTGCGACTACTGGGAGTCGTACAAGGCGACGATGGCGGCCGCCTACGAGCCGGGGCCGGTCTACATCCGCTTCGGCCGCGAGGACGTGCCGCTCGTCACCACCGAGCAGACCCCCTTTACGTTCGGCAAGGCCGAGGTGTTCGCGTCCGGCAAGGACCTCAGCATCATCGCGTGCGGCGTCATGGTCTACGAGGCGCTTCGCGCCCGCGAGCAGCTGCTGGAGCGCGGCGTCGAGGCGCGCGTCGTGAACCTGCACACCGTCAAGCCGCTCGATCGCGCGACGATCGAGCAGTGCGCTCGGGATACCGGCGCGATCGTGACCGCCGAAGAGCATCAGGTGAACGGCGGGCTCGGCGGCGCGGTGGCCGAGGCGGTCGTGCAGAACACGCCGGTGCCGATGGAGCTGGTCGCGGTGCACGACCGCTTCGGCCAATCCGGCAAGCCCGCCGAGCTGATGGATGCCTTCGGCTTGCGCGCGAAGGACATCGTGGCGGCTGCCGAGCGCGTGCTGGCGCGGAAGAAGAATCGCGGCTGAGTCGAGCTCAGCCTCCGACTCGCTGGAGCCCTGCGCGCGCCTCGTCGTTCTGCGGGTGGATCTGCAGCTCGTAGCGGAAATACTGGGCGGCGCGCGCGCGATTGCCGATTTTCTCCCACGCCTCGCCCAACCGCTGATACTCGTCCACCGGCGGTCCGCCGATCGCGCGCTCCTTCTGGAACTCGGCGATCGCGGCGCCCCAGTCGCCTTCGGCGAGCGCCAGGTAGCCGAGCCGCCGGTGCGCGCTGTAGAAGCGCGGGTCCACTTGAAGCGCCCCCAGCAGATGCCGCCGCGCACCCATGCGGTCGCCGTCCAGGAAGTCGAGATTCGCAAGCGTGGATTGCGCCTGAGCGCTGAGCGGTGAGGCGCGCACGCAGCGCTCGAGATCGGCCCGCATCTGCGCGCGCAGGCCGGCATTCGATGCCAGCGACTCGCGCAGGTTCATGAGCGCCTCCCGCCCGCCCGGCATGACGTGGAACGCCATCCCGCGGGCCGCCTCGGCGGTCGCGCCCGAGCGGCGCAGATAGAGCGCCGAGGCGTCATCGCGAAACACCAGCGCCCAGGTCGAATCCTGATCGAGGCGATCCATCAGGTGATCGTTCTCCACCCAATCCTGGTGCCCGTCGAGCAACGCGAGCTGGAAGTCGCGCTCCTGCATCAGTTCGTTCCACGCCTCCGGGCTGGCGAAGCAATAGGCGTAGAGCTCGCGGTCGCGGCGGGAGCCGCTCTGATGGATGTCCATGAACGGCAGCCGTTCGCGCTGCGGCCAGAAGCGCCACAGCAGGTAGCCGCCGAAGTAGTAGGGATTGAAGAAGCGACCCTGAAGCCCGAAGTGCTCGATGAAGTCACAGGCCGGCCCCGGGTAGTAGGTGGCGACAAAGCCGATCCCGGCCGGGAACTCGGGGCGACCCCATTCGGGAATGCCGGCGAGCACGATCGCGGCGCCGACCATCGCCGCCCGCGTGACCGGTCGCGTCCAGGAGGCCGGCCAGCGCAGCGATCCCAGGAGCTCGGAGAGATCGCGCGCCAGATAGGGCGCGGCCGCCACCACCAGGAAGCCGGCGAAGCGCTGGTTGAAGAGCGTGAGCGCCACGAACAGCGTCGCAGTCGCGACCTCGACGCCATCCAGGCGTCGCAGGCGCAGGCGCGAGAACGCCAGCAGCGGCCACAGCGCCACCAGGATCGGCAGACCGCTGCGCAGATGCGAGCGCCAAGTGAGCCACAGCGGCGAAAGCTCGGGGATGGTGAGATAGACCGGCTCGTGGCGCCAGGTCAGGAAGTATTCGAATGGCTGCCAGAGCGCTCGCCAGCCGAACGGATTGAGGAACGAGACCGCGGCGCACAATGCCAGGGTCCACAAGAGCGGCAGGTCGTCGAAGCGGGCGATCGCGGCCCGAATCCGGGCGCCGAGCCCGGTTCCATCCGCGCGATCGAGCGCCGGCTCGGGCCACCGACGTCGCAGCTCGGCGGGCAGGTGGATCGCGATGAGAGCGAGTCCCAGCCAGTACGAGATGTGCGCGTTCGCCCACACCCAGGCCAGCGCGACGAGCCCGATGGCGCCGCCCGCCGCCCGAGCCCGGCGCCGTTCCAGCACCCACAGCTGCAGGGCGAGCAGTACCGCCACCAGGGTTTCGGGGCGCACCTGGCTGCGCGGGCGATAGGGGAGCGCGCACGCCGCGATCACCAGCAGCGGAGTCAATCCGCGAGCGCCGAGCCTGCGCGCCACGGCCCAGGCGATGCCGAACGCACCGAGCGTCGTGAGCCAGCGCCAGACCTGGAGCCCCGGTTCGCCTCCCACTTTCCAGAACGGCCACAGCAGCACCGTGAACAGCCAGGAGGGCAGCACGTCGGGCTGTCCGAACATCGGCCAGGTCCACAGGTGTTCCTGGGGGATGCGGCCGAGCTGCCAGAGCGCCTTCCCGACCAGCAGATGCTGCCAGACGTCGGGCGTGCTCATGCGGAAGGTCACGGAGTATGCGACGCAGCCGAAGGCCACGAGCGCCACCGCGGCCAGCGGCCAGCCCCCGGCCGGGGGCATCGGCGAAATCGCGCGCGATGCACGATTCTCGCGAGCCGAGCGGCCCGGGCGAGCAGGGGAAGTCTTCGACACGCAGGGGTTATAGCACGCGGGCGCGCTCGTTGACGCCCTTTGCGCCGGGCTCCTATATTCCCCGCCCGGCTTCGTGCGGAAGTGGCGGAACTGGCAGACGCACTAGATTCAGGTTCTAGCGCCCGAAAGGGTGTGGGGGTTCAAATCCCCCCTTCCGCACCACTCTTCGCGACCCCTCCTGAGGCCCGCGCTTCCTTCCGCGCCGGCCCTTCAATTCGAGCCATGGCGCGCTCCACTGAAAGCGCGGAAAAGTTGGTGGCCCAGAATCGCCGGGCCTATCACGACTATCAGGTGCTCGAGACTCTCGAGACCGGTCTGGTGCTGACCGGGACCGAGGTGAAGAGCCTGCGTATCGGCAAGGCCAGCCTGGCCGAGGCCTATGCCTCGGTGGACAACGGCGAGCTGTTCGTGCGCCAGCTTCACATTCCCCCGTACGAGCAGGGCAACCGGTTCAATCCCGATCCGGTGCGCGCCCGAAAGCTGCTCGCCCATCGCACCGAGATCGAACGACTGCGGCGCGCGGTCGAGCAGAAGGGCATGACGCTGGTGCCCCTCAAGCTCTACTTCTCGAGGGGGCACGCCAAGCTCCTGATCGGGGTCGCGCGCGGCAAGAAGTCCTTCGACAAACGCGCCTCGATCGCCGAGCGCGATGCGCGCCGCGAGATGGAGCGCGCGCGGCGTGGCCGGGAGCGCGGCGAGTGACGCGGGTTCCAGGCGCGCCCGGCTTCCTCCGCCGGGCGTTCGCGATCGCGGTGCTGGCGCTGGCGGCGGGCGCCGTTCCCGCGCCCAGGGCGGGCGCCTCGGAGCCCCCGCTCAGCGAGCCGGTCCAGCGTCTCGAGGGTCAGCCGTACGTGAGCGGTTCGGCGCTCGCCCGACTGCTTCAGGCGACGCGCTTCTGGCGCGCCGACATCCGCAAGATGGTATTGCGCAGCGGCAATCATCGCGTGGTGCTGACCGTGGACAATCCGTTCGTGGTGGTGGACGACCACACCGTGCGATTGCCCGTCCCGGTGCGCTCGCTGCACGGTGAGCTGCAGGTGCCGGTGGCGCTGACGGATTCGCTGCCCCGCGATTCGACCCTGGCGCGGCTGGTGCTCGACCCCCGCGGCCAGCGCCTGGTGGTGGTGCCGCCCGGCGGGGTGGTCGGCAGCCCGCGCATCACCAGCACGGAAGGCATCACCCGGGTCACGTTCGCTTGCGAGCATTCGGACCAGGCGAAAGTGGTGGGCCGCGCGCACGCCAATTTTCAGGTGCATCTCGAAGGATTCTTCGCCGGCCTCTTGCCCGACACGATTCCGGGGCCGTCGCTGGTGCGAAAGCTGCGCGAGCTGCCGACCGCTTCGGGCAGCGCGTTCGAGATGACCGTCGGGCCGGAAGCGGTGGGCTGGCGCGTCGTGCGCGACCCGGACCGCGTCACCTTCGAGTTCTGGCGCCGCCCCGGGACGCTGCTCGAGACTTTCGCTCCCGAAGGGCCGCCCGGGCCGCGCGCTCTTCACGTGATCGTGCTGGATCCCGGCCATGGCGGCGAAGACGCCGGCGTCATCGTGGGGGAGGCGATCGAGAAGGATCTCACGCTGGCGCTGGCCCGCGCGCTCAAGCCCGAACTCGAGAAGCGCCTCGGTGCGCGAGTGGTCCTGACGCGCGACGCCGACGTGCCGCTCACCGCCGATCAGCGCGCCGAGGCGGCGAATCGCTCGCGGGCCGACCTGGTGCTGTCGCTCCACTTCGACGGCCTGCCGGGCTCGCGAGCCCGCGGCTTCACCGCCTACTGTCCTCCCGCCACCTCGGGAGCCACGGCGGCTGCGGCGACCGGATTTCCCGCGCCGATCGAGATCCTGCCGTGGCGTGACGTCGCCACCCGGCACGCGGTGCGCGCGCGCGAAATCGCCGAAGCGGTGATGGCGTCGATCGAGCTGCGCGACGAGGGGCCGGCGCGTCTTCGCGAGACCCTGGCGTACCCGCTGCTGGGAGTGAACGCGCCCGGGCTCCTGCTCGAATGTGCGACGCTCACCTCGAACGAGGATCTCGCCCGATTGCGTTCCGCGAACGGGATCACCGATCTGGCCACGTCGATCGCCGAAGGCGTCGAGAACTGGCAGCGCCAGCGATGAGGACCGTGAGACGACTCTTGATTGTGGGCCTCGGAATCGCTGTGCTAGCGTGGGCCGCGTGGCGTTTCATGCATCGCGCCGAGGTTCCCCCGCCGCCGCCGGGCGTGGATTCGGTCAGCACCGGCGTCCATTCGGTGGAGCTGTGGTTCGCTTCGGCGGACGGTGACAGCCTGGTGCGCGAGGCGCGCGACGTGGTGGAGCCCGAGGCGCTCCATCAGCGCGTCGCGGAGATCGTCGCTCAGCTGGAGCGCGGACCGCAGCGCTCGGGCATCCGAACCCTGCCGCCCGGCACCGCGGTGCTTCATGTCTATCTCGATGACCGAGGGCTTCTCACCCTGGACCTGTCGCGGGCGTTCCAGCAGGGCTTTCGTGGTGGCGCGGGCGCCGAATACCTGACGCTCGGTTCGCTGGTGCGCACCCTCGCCGCCAATCTGCCCGGGGTGAAGCGCGTCATGCTGGTCGCCGACGGCAATCCGCTGTCGAGCCTCGGCGGACATCTGCCGCTGGACCGGCCGCTCGAAGTCTCGGACTGGCCATGATCTGATGCCCGCCACCCACGATCCTCGTCCCATCGGCGTCTTCGATTCCGGCCTCGGCGGCCTGACTTCCGTGCGCGAGCTGTTCCGCGCGCTGCCGTCGGAGTCGGTGGTGTACTTCGGCGACACGGCGCGGCTGCCCTACGGAAGCAAGTCACGCGAGACCGTCACGCGCTTCGCGCTCGAGATCGGCGAATTCCTGGTTCGCCAGAACGTCAAGTGCCTGCTGGTGGCGTGCAACACCGCTTCGTCGTTCGCGCTCGAAGCGGTGCAACATCGGCTGTCGCTGCCGGTGGTGGGCGTGATCGAACCGGCCGCGCGCGCCGCGGTGGCGGCGAGCCCGCACGGCCGCATCGGCGTGACGGGAACGCTCGGCACGGTGGGGAGCGGCGCCTACCCCGCGGCGATCGCGCGCCTCGCCCCCGGCGCCGCCGTGATCTCGCGCGCCTGTCCGCTGTTCGTGCCGCTGATCGAGGAAGGCTGGATCGATCACCCCGTGACGCGCGCGGTGGCCGAGGAATACCTGCTCGAGCTGCGCGCCGGCCAGCTCGAGAGCCTGATCCTGGGCTGTACCCACTATCCGCTGATCGCGCCGCTGATCGCCGAGCTGATGGGGCCGGCGGTGCAGCTGGTGGACTCGGGCGCCGAAGCGGCCCGCGAGGTGGCGCGCCTGCTCGCCGAGCGCGGACAGCTCGCCTCGGGACCGCCCGATCATCACTTCTACGTGAGCGACGAGCCGCGCAACTTCAAGCGCATCGCGCAGTCGTTCCTCGGGCGGGAGCTGCCACCGGTCACGGTGGTGGATCAAACCGATCTGCCGTGGTTCGAGCGCACGCCCTCGATTCGAGAAGGTGAGCCGAAATGACGCGCAAACCGGCGGCGATTCGCGAGCGCGAAGCGCGGACTCCGGAGACTCCGGAATTCGCGCGCCACGACGGCCGGCGCGCCGCTCAGACGCGTCCGTTCAAGATCGAGCGTGGCCCCATGCCCAACGCGGAGGGCTCGGCGCTGGTCACCATGGGGCGCACACGGGTGCTTTGCTCGGCCTCGGTGGACGAGAAGGCGCCCGGCTGGATGCGCGGCCAGGGGAAGGGCTGGGTGACCGCCGAGTATGGCATGCTGCCGCGCAGCACCACCCAGCGGACCCCGCGCTCGGTGCAGACCGGCGGCCGGGCGCAGGAGATCCAGCGGTTGATCGGACGATCGCTGCGCGCCGTCACCGACCTCACGGTGTTCGGCGAGCGCACCATCATCCTCGACTGCGACGTGCTCGAAGCCGATGGCGGCACGCGCACCGCCGCGATCAACGGGGCGATGGTGGCGCTGCACGACGCGTTCGTCGCGCTGTCCAATCGCGGGCAGCTCAAGGGGCCGCCGCTGAGAGATTCCCTGGCCGCCATCTCGGTCGGCGTCGTGCAGGGTATTCCCTGCCTCGACCTCGACTACGCCGAGGACGCCGGCGCCCACGTGGACATGAACGTGGTGATGACCGGCTCCGGCCGCTACGTCGAGATCCAGGGCACCGGCGAAGGCGTTTCGTTCACCGAGGCCGAACTTCGTCAACTCCTGCGGCTCGCGCGGACCGGAATTCGCCGCGTCACCACCCTCCATCGCCGGTTGATGGGGGACTCGGGGCTGCTGCCGGCCGCCTGACGCGGGAACGAGCCGATTCGGCGCGGTTTCGCGCGTTTGGGTGTTGAGATGCCACTCTCAGGGTGAGTACTCTCGTGACACGCGGACCCCCACTCCGTGCGGCTCCCGCGAGCCCGAATGTGCCCCCGGGCAACTCTGTCGTCCCTTCACGTTCCGTTGCGGGAGCTCCCCATGCGCCGAGTGTTTCGCCGGTTCGCGCCCCGTCCTCTTCTGCTGATCCTCCTTCCGCTGACCCTGTTCGCCGCTCGACCGTCCGCGGCGCTCACGGTTGCGCAGATCACCTCGATTCCGTCCGCGAATCAGAGCTGGGGGCTGGTGGGCTCGGGCTCGTCGATCGAAGCGGACGTGTTCTGGATCCGCAACACCGTCACGGTGACCAGCTCGTTCACGCTGACTCTGAACCCGGGCATCATCGTGAAATTCGACCCGGGCACCTACCTCCAGGTGAATGGCTCGATCCACGCGGTGGGCACCGGCGGGAATCTGATCCACATCACCTCGAGCCGTGACGACACGCAGGGCGGGGACACCAACGGCGACGGCGCCTCGACTCAGGCGGCGCCCTCCGATTGGAACGCGATCTACCTGGCCAGCCACGCCAGCCCGGACTCGTCTCGATTCGTGTTCTGCGACATCGCCTACGGCGGCTACGGCGGCAACGGCATGATCACGTTCCAGACCGGCATCTCGGGAGACGTCCTCAACTGCACGCTGCGCCGCGCCTACAGCGGGATCGCGATGAATGGGACGTCGGCGCCCAACATCGTCGACACCAACATCCAGAACTCGACACTGACTCCGATCATCATGGACTTCAATTCCACGCCGGCGTTCAACCGCCTCACCTTCTCGCAGGGCAACAACGCCTACGACGCGGTCGGGATCCGCTCCAACATCCTGAACAGCGGCACCGCCACGCTGACCAAGCGAACGGTCACGGTCGGGACCACGCTCTACAACAACATCACCTACGTGGTGTTGGGTGGGGAGACGATCAATCCCACCGCGACGCTGGTTCTCTCGCCGGGAATCGTGCTCAAGATGGTGGGCGGCGCCAGCATGGTCAACTACGGCACGCTGACCATGAATGGCACGCCGACCGACACCGTCTCGGTCACCTCGATCCACGACGACACCATCGGTCAGCCCGCCGACACCAACGACAACGGCTCGTCCACCTCGCCGCATGGGGGCGACTGGTCTCAGATCAATTTCCAAGCCGGCTCGACCGGGTCGCTGCAGTATTGCCAGCTTCGATTCGGCACCACCGGCACCAGCAACGGAATGCTCGAGGCCTTCAACGTCAATCTCCCGGTCTCGAACACGCTGCTCACCGACGCCGGGCATGGCTTCACGTTTCACGGCACCTCGGCGCCCACTCTGACCAACGTGGTGATCAACAACATGGCGTCGTCGCCGACGCTCATGTCGCTCACCTGCAATCCGAGCATCACCAACCTGAGCTTTCACGCCAACACCATCACCGCACTCGGCCTCATCGGGGAGACGGTGACCGGCGCGCTTCACCTCACGCAGCGCAACATTCCCCCCTACAACAACATCACCTACTACATCCAGGGCGGGTATCTCGACATCGCGTCCGGATCGTCGCTCGTCATCGACGCCGGCATCGTGATCAAGTTCCCGGTGAGCGGCGGCGTCGGCATCATCGCGGACGGGACGCTCACCGCGAACGGAACGGTCGGCGCCCCGGTCGTCTTCACCGGCGAGCGCGACAATGTCTGGGGGAATCCCGCCGACACCAACGGCGATGGCGGCGGGACCTCGCCCGCGCCCGGCCAGTGGGGCTTCATCCAGATCAACTCCACTGCGGGCGCCAGCGCGCTCAACTATTGCCGCATCGAATGCGGTTCGGCGGCGCCATTCGATGGCTATCCCTGCAACCTGTGGATCAATGGTTCATCGCCGACCATCAGCCACTGCAACGTCAACCGTGGCAACTACGGGATTCGCGTGAACGGCGCGGTCACGCCCACGATCGGGACTGCCGACACCGTCACCAACTGCGTCACCGCGCCGATCCTGATGTCGGCGATGAGCGATCCCACCTTCACCTCGCCGTACTTCGCGAACAACGGCCAGAACGGCCTGGCGCTGATCAGCGAGACCCTGACTCAAAACGCGACGATCAAGTATCGCCCGCAGGTCATCTTCCCGCCGCCGGCGGCGACTTCGGTCTTCGCCTACGTCGTGAACGGGACCATCACGGTCCCGCTCGGGGTGACGCTCGCGATCCAACCGCAGGTGGTGATCAAGGTGCAGAACGGTCCCGCCTTCTCGATCGCGGGGACGCTCAACGCGGTCGGGAATCCGGGTGGCGCGAACCGCATCACGGTCACGTCATACCGGGACGACACCGTGGGCGGAGACACCAACGGCGACACCAACGCCAGCTCGCCGACCTCGGGCAACTGGGGCACGGCGTTCTCGTTCACTTCGACCGCGAGCGCGACCAGCGTGGTGCGCAACTGCCTGTTCACCTTTGGCGGCTCGGGCAATTCCGGCGGACCGGCGGTGATGGCGGTGGGTTCGAAGCCACGGATCGTCAGCTCCGACTTCCTGTTCAACAACAGCGCGCTGACCTTCGGCGCAGGATCCACGTCGGTGGTGGATTCCTGCTCGATTCTCAACTGCAACAATCTGCCGGTGAACATGTCGCTGCTCGCCGACCCGACCTTCACGCACATCACCTGGTCGGGGAATCCCTACAGCGTGATCGGCATCCTCGGCGAGAGCATCGGGCAGGACGCGCATCTCACCACGCGCAACCTGGGACCCGGGCCACTCTCGAACATCGCCTACGCGCCGACCGGCACCATCACCATCGGCAGCTCGGCCAAGTGGACGATCGAGCCCGGGCTCACGATCAAGCTCGGCCGCTACGGGGTTGATCCCACCGGGTTCTACATCGCGATCGACGGCGCGCTGGCCGCGAACGGCACTCCCGACAGCCTGATCATCTTCACTTCGATGGCGGACGACGCGTTCAGCGGCGATAGCAACGGCGACGGTGCTTCTTCACACGGCAACCCCGGGGACTGGTGGGGAATCGGCTTCAGCGCGCTGACCAACGTGGCCGCCACGGTCATGAACAACGTGCGGCTCCGCTTCGCCGGCGGCAACGGCGTGCCGGCGATCTCGATGACGAACGCCAGCGTCCCGATCACCAACACCAATGTCACCGCCGGCTACGAGGGGATCGACATTCTCGGCACCTCGGCGCCGCTGCTCAGCGCGGTGAACGTGGATTCGTGCACGTATTTCCCGATCCGCATGTCGCTGGCCGGCAACCCTACCTTCACCAACGTGTTCTTCAAGTCCAATAGCTACACCGGCATTGGCGTGGTGAACGAGACCATCGCGCAGGACCTGCTATGGAAGATCCGGCCGATCTCGGGACGCAACAACATGCCGTATCTGGTGGACGGGAATGTCGGGGCCGGCCTCGCCACCACCCTGACGCTCCAGCCCGGCCTGATCGTGAAGCTCCGTCCGGGCGCCAACATCATCGTGAATCGCGCCTTCTTCGCGCTCGGCAAGGCAGTCCCCGAGAGCCTGATCGTGTTCACCTCGATCCGCGACGATTTCTACGGCGGCCGCAGCGACACCACCTCCGCCACCACCGCGCCCAACGCCGGCGACTGGAGCACCGTGCTGGTGCAGAACACGGCGATCGACGGGCAGGTCCATTTCCACGATTGCGTCTTCCGTTACGGCGGATCGGGCTTCCAGGGCGCGCTGCGCTGCAACAGCTCGAACCCGGCGGTGGACTCGTGCCTGTTCGCCTACAACTCGACCGGGATTTCGGTCGAAGGCTCGGCCAACCCGCACATCCAGGGGTCCAGTTTCCTCGGCCACGTCTACGACGCGGTCTACAACGCCGGCAATTCGCACTGCGTGTTCGCCGAGCAGTGCTGGTGGGGCGCCAACAACGGCCCCAACGACCCGAGCGCGACCCCCGACGTCTGCAACGCCAGCGTGGGCCCGACCAACCTCGGCA
>DATKAB010000045.1 GCA_035498555.1 Candidatus Sulfotelmatobacter sp. | reverse complement strand
ACCTTCGGTGTCCGAACCCACCAGTCCGTGCTTCTGGAACTGCTCGGGGCTCGCCTCCAGCACCACCACGCGGCCATCGTCGAGCATCTCGAGCGCGCTCAGCACTTCGCCGAAGAAGCGCAGCCGCCCCGCCGAGGCGTGAGTATGCACCTGGGCATGGAGCCGCTGCGGGTCCACGCCGTGCGCCAGCAGCTCGGCCGCCATGCGATGCGCGTGGCTGTCGGTGTTGGAATAGCGGAACGAGCCGGTGTCCGTCATCAGCGCCACATACAGGGCCTCGGCGATGTCGGGCGTCAGCGGGGCGCCGGCCTCGCGCATCAGCTCGAACACGATCTCACCGGTCGAGGAGGCCTCGGGCTCGATCACGTTGACCTGCCCGAACCCCCGCTGGTGCGTGACGTGATGATCCACCACTGCCACCGGGATCACGTGACGGCTCAACACCTCGGCGACGCGTCCGATCCGCTGCCGGTTGCTGGTGTCGAGCACGATCAGGGCATCCGATTCGGTGAAGCGCTGTTCGGCGCGCTCCTCTTCCCAGCTCTCGAGCGGCAGGTGGCGGGCGAGGAAGAGGAATGCGTTCGGCACCACCGAATCGTTGAGCACGCGCACCTGCTTACCCATGGATCGGAGCCACAGCGCCATCGCCACCTCGCTCCCCAGGCCGTCGCCGTCGGGATTGATGTGGGTGGTGAGCAGCAGGCGCGAGTGCTTGTTCAGGAATTCCAGCAGAGCGCGACGATCCAAGCGCGCCTGCGGCACCGGACCGGTCATCGGCAGCGCGGCCTCGCTCACGCGCCGCCCACGTTCGCGCCGGCGGTGGCCGCGGCCAGCGACAGGCCCGCCACCTCGGTAAGGACCCAGCGATGAAGGCGAAGATCCGAGGTCAGCTCGGGATGGAAGCAGATGCCGACGCACCGTCCCTGCCTGACGCCGACCGGTTCCTCGCCGCGCCACGCGATCACTTCGACGCCCGCGCCCACCTCGCGGAGTCGCGGCGCGCGGATGAACACGCCGTGGAATGGCCCGCCGAGCGGGGGCACCATGACCTCGGCGCTGAACGAATCGATCTGCCGGCCGTAGGCATTGCGCTCGGTGGTGACGTCGAGCACGCCGAGCGGCGGCGAGGGCAGGTGATCGGCGCGCTTGCTCAACAGGATGACTCCGGCGCAGGTGCCGAGCACCGGCTTTTCGCGCACGAAGCGCTCGAGCGCCGGACGCAGCCCATTGCGTTCCATCAGCCGCGTCATGGTGGTGGACTCGCCGCCCGGCATCACCAGCGCGTCGCAGTCCGCCAGGTCCTCGGGCAGCACCACGCGGATGGCCTCGACGCCCAGCGCCTCGAGCGAGGCGCGATGGCAGGCGAAATCGCCCTGCAGGCCCAGCACTCCAATGCGCGGAACTCTTCCCATGCTCACCATCCGCGGCGGGCCAGCTGCTGCTCTTCGGGGAGCCCCTCGAGCGAGACGCCGCGCATCGGCTCCGGTAGCCCTTCCGAGAGCTTGGCGAGCAGCTCGGGCCGATTGTAGTGGGTCACGGCCTGCACCACCGCCTCCGCCATGCGCAGCTGATCGGCGCGCGCCTGGTCGGGCTTCTTGTCCTGCGAGACTTCGAAGATGCCCGAGCCCACGAACACCGCCTCGGCACCGAGCTGCACCATCAGCGCCGCGTCGGCCGGCGTCGCCACGCCGCCGGCGGCGAAGTTCGGCACGGGCAGTTTGCCGGTGCGCGCCACCTGCTGCACGACTTCGAATGGCGCGCCGAGGGTCTTCGATTCGGCCATCAGCTCGTCTTCCCGGAGCAGGGTGAGCCGCTTGATCCCCTTTTGCACGGCGCGCATGTGGCGCACCGCTTCGACCACGTTGCCGGTGCCGGCCTCGCCCTTGGTGCGGATCATCGCGGCGCCCTCGCCGATCCGGCGCAGGGCTTCCCCCAGGTCGCGGCATCCGCACACGAACGGCACCTTGAACTCGTGCTTCCAGATGTGGTGCTCCTCGTCGGCGGGGGTCAGCACTTCACTCTCGTCGATGAAGTCGATGCCGAGCGCTTCGAGGATCTGCGCCTCGGCGATGTGGCCGATACGGCACTTGGCCATGACCGGTATCGAGACCGCCGATTCGATCTCCTTGATCATCTTGGGGTCGGACATCCGTGCCACCCCGCCCTCGCGGCGGATCCGCGCCGGGATGCGCTCGAGCGCCATCACCGCGGCCGCGCCGGCTTCCTCGGCGATCCGCGCCTGATCGGGTGTCATCACGTCCATGATGACGCCGCCCTTGAGCATCTCGGCGAGTCCGACCTTGAGCCGGAATTGCTCCTGCTGATTCGCCATGGCGTTCTCCTATGCGCTGCGCCGCGCCGGCGAATCCGCCAGCGCCCGCAGCCGCTCGATGGCCGGCGGGGTCACCGCCAGGATGTGCTGAACATCGGATTCGATGCTGCCCGGGCCCAGCGAGAATCTCACGCTGGCGTGGGCCTGCTCGGGAGTGAGCCCCATCGCGATCAGGACGTGGGACGGTCCCGGCGAGGCGGCGCTGCACGCGGAGCCGGTCGAGACCGTGACGCCCTGCTCGTCGAGCGCGTGAAGCAGCGCCTCGCCGTCCACTCCCGGGAAGCGCAGATTGACGATCCCCGGCGCGCGGCTCTCGCGCGGGCCGTTGAGGACCGCCCCGGGAATCCGCTGGAGCAGCCCGTCGAGCAGCTGATCGGCCAGCGCGCGCACGCGCTCGGGCTCGCCGCTCGCCATCTGGCGCGCCGCGCGCTCGGCGGCGACCCCCAGCCCGACGATCGCGGGAAGGTTCTCGGTGCCGGCCCGACGCGAGCGTTCCTGGTGCCCGCCGTGGATCAGCGGGATGAGTCGCGTGCGACGGCGCACGTAGAGGGCCGCCGCGCCCGGCGGACCCTCGAACTTGTGCCCCGCGAGCGAGAGCAGGTCCACGCCCAGCGTCTCGACATTGATCGTCAGCTTGCCCGCCGCCTGTACGGCGTCGGTGTGGAAGCGCGCGCCGGCGCCACGGGCCAGCTCGGCGATCTCCTCCACCGGCTGCAGCGTACCCACCTCGTTGTTCGCCCACATCACCGAGACCAGCGCCACGTCGGGGCCGAGCGAGGCCGCGAGCCGATCGAGACGCACGCGGCCGCGCTCGTCCACCGGAACGATCGTCACCGGCGTGCCGCGCGATTCGAGCGCGCGCGCGGTTTCGAGCACCGAGGGATGCTCGATCGCCGAGGTCACCAGGCGCCGCCGCTCGCCGCGCGCCGAGCCGAGCACGCCCTGCAGCGCGAGATTGTTGGCCTCCGAGCCGCTCGCCGTGAACACGATTTCCTCAGGGCTGGCGCCGATCAGCCCCGCCACCTGACGGCGAGCCGCCTCGATCGCCTCGCGCGCCGCCTCGCCGCGCCGATGGACCGACGAAGGGTTGCCGAAGCCCGCCTCGAACCAGGGCCGCATGGCGTCGAGCACCTCGGGCGCGGTGCGCGTGGTCGCCGCGTAGTCGGCGTACACCTCGCGCGCGCTCACGATCCCGTTCCCACGGTCTGGATCGAGACGCGGCGCGCGAGTGTTCCCGCGATGTCGCGGAAGGCGCGCGCCAGCGGGCCGTCTGGATGCGAGAGCACCACCGGATGGCCTTCGTCGCCGCCCTCGCGCACCTCGGGATGTAGTGGGATCGCGCCGAGGAACGGGAGCCCCATGGCCCGCGCTCGCTCTTCGGGCGAGCCGCTGTTGAAGATCTCGTGGCGGGTGCCGCAATTCGGGCAGACGAAGCCGCTCATGTTCTCGACCACGCCCAGCACCGGCACCTGGAGCTTTCCGAACATGGACACCGCCTTGACCGCGTCCTCCATCGCCACCGTGGAGGGCGTCGTCACCACCACGGCGCCGGCCACGAAGGTCTGCTGGATGAGCGAGAGCTGGACGTCGCCGGTGCCGGGCGGAAGGTCGACCAGCAGGTAGTCGAGGTCTCCCCAGTCCACGTCGTGGAGGAAGCTCTTGACCGCGCCGTGCAGCATCGGACCTCGCCACACCACCGCTTCGCCCTGATCCACCAACAGTCCCATCGACATGAAGTGGATGCCACAGGCCTCGACGGGCAGGATCTTGCCGTCACGCTGCGAGGGCTGCCGGCGCACGCCCAGCATGCGCGGCAGGTTGGGGCCGTAGATGTCGCCGTCGAGCAGTCCGACCCTCGCCCCCGATTGCGCCAGCGCGATCGCCAGGTTCGCCGAAACCGTGGACTTGCCGACACCGCCCTTGCCGCTCCCGATCGCCAGCACCTGGGCCACGCCGGGAAGGGCGCGGCGGTCCGCGGTCGGATCCTTGGGCTTGCGCATGCGCGAGGTGGTGCGGATCTCGACCTCGTGAATTCCTTCCACGCCGGTCAGCGCGCGCTTGCAGTCGGCCTCGAGCTGCTCCTTGAGCGGGCAGGCGGCGGTGGTGAGCACCAGGGTGAATCGCACCCGGCCCTCCTCGACCTCGAGGCCCTCGATCATGCCGAGCGTCACCAGATCTCGATGCAGATCGGGATCCTGTACGGTGCGCAGGGCTTCGAGAACGGCATCCTGGGTCAGAACGGGCATGGATTCTCTCGTCGTTCGAGCGGGGTGGGCCGGAATCCCACCGGCGAACAGGTTAGAGTACGGAGGCCTTGCAGGGGAGTCAACGGGTCGCGAGTTGTCGAGTGCCTGACCTTGGACCGAATTCCATTCACCGGAATGTTCTATCACCCCGCTTTCGACGACGATCCCAACGATCCGCTCCAGCAGGAGCTGAACCGGCTCTACGACTACTCGGGCGACCTCGAGACCCGCATCCTCCATCGCGCGCGGCTCAATCTGTTCGTGCGCCTGATGGCGGAGCTGGACCGCGACGGCCTCCTCGCGCGGCGCGAGGCCGCGCTCGACATCGGCTGTAACGCCGGGGGCTACTCGCAGATCCTCTCCGATTTCGGCTACCGCCGCGTCGAGGGCATCGATCTGGAGCCCGAGCTGGTGGCGCGGGCGCGGGCGCGATTCGAGCGCGAGTGGGACGGCCGCAGCATCCGCTTCCGCGTGCAGAACGCCGAAGAGCTCGACCCGGCGCCGCGCTACGACCTCGTGCTGTGCACCGAGGTGATCGAGCACACTTCGCGGCCCGAGCAGGTGGTCGCGAATCTTCGCTCGTGCCTGGCGCCGGGCGGGATCGCGGTCGTCACCATGCCCAACGCCTGCTCGCTGCCCTTCATCAAGGCGGCGATCAAGTACCGCCTCACCGGCCGGCAGGATCCGGTGTTCGAGGATCACCTGCGTTATCCCTCGTGGAAGGCACTTCGGCTCCTGGGAGGGCCGCCGCTCCGGCTGGTGCGGGTCAGCGGCACCAACCTGATCTTCGATGCGACCTCGCTCCGCTGGCTGCATCGAGCGCCTTTCTTCGCCGCGCTCAACCGCGCGCAGTTCGAGCTGGCGCGACTGTGGCCGTTCCGCTACGTGAGCCAGTTCTTCTTCATGGTCTGGCGGCGCGACGCCTGATCCGGCTGACGTCGTCGGCGCCGATTAGGGCGGCTTGCGCGGCCCGCGCTTCGCGGCGATCAGCCGCTCCCATTCGGCCATGCGCTTCCGCACCTCGGCTTCGTGGCCGCTGTCGGTCGGCTCGTAGAAGCGCCGGCCCGTGAGCTCATCGGGCAGGTGCTGCTGATCGGCGATGCCGCCCGCTTCGTCGTGGGCGTACTGATAGCCGGCGCCATAACCCAGCTCCTTCATGAGCCGCGTCGGCGCGTTTCGGATCACCAGCGGCGGCGGCAGGCTGCCGCTCTTCCCCACCTCGTCGATCGCGGCGCCGAACCCGCGGTAGACCGCGTTGCTCTTCGGCGCGGTGGCCAGGTAGACGCAGCACTGCGCGATCGCCAGCTCGCCCTCGGGGCTGCCGAGCTGGTGATAGGCCTGAAACGCGGCCACCGCGAGCGGGAGCGACTGCGGATCGGCGTTGCCGACGTCTTCACTCGCGAAGCGCACCAGCCGGCGCGCGACGTAGAGCGGATCCTCGCCGGCCGCGAACATGCGCGCCAGCCAGTAGAGCCCGGCGTGCGGGTCGGAGTCGCGCAGCGACTTGTGCAGCGCCGAGATCAGGTTGTAGTGCTCTTCCCCGGCGCGGTCGTAGCGCAGATGCCGACGCGCCAGGGCCTGGCGCACGTGCGCGACGGTGAGCGACTTGCCGCGCGCCGCCGCCGCGGCGATCTCGAGCGTGTTGAGCGCGCGGCGCGCGTCACCGTCGGCCGCGGCCGCCATCAGCTGGAGGGCGTCGTCGTCCACCGCCAGCTTTCCACCGTAGCCGCGCTCGGGATCCCCGAGCGCCCGCTCGAGCACCGCGCGCAGATCCGCCGGGGACAGCTCCTTCAGCACCACCACGCGCGCGCGCGAGAGCAGCGCCGAGTTCACCTCGAACGAGGGATTCTCGGTGGTGGCGCCGATCAACACGATGTCGCCCTTCTCGACGTGGGCGAGAAACGCGTCTTGCTGGGCCTTGTTGAAGCGGTGAATTTCGTCCACGAACATCAGGGTGGGCTTGCCGGTCCGCTGGCGCTCGCGCGCCGCTTCCGCGAGCGTCTCCTTGACCTCCTTGACCCCCGACAGCACCGCGCTGAAAGCCACGAACGGCACGCCGGCGACGCTCGCGAGCAGCCGCGCGATGGTGGTCTTGCCGGTGCCGGGCGGCCCCCACAGGATCACCGAGCTCAGGTGACGGCCGTCGCGCATCAGCGCGAGCGGGCTTCCCGGTTGGAGGATCTCCGACTGGCCGACCAGCTCGTCGAAGCTCCTCGGGCGCATGCGATCGGCGAGCGGGCCGCCGGCGGCGCCCGAGGCCGGCTCGCGGGAGCTGGGCCGCCGCCCCGGCGGCCGCTCGCCGAACAGATCGCCGGTCATGACAGCCGCGCCGTCTCGGGCGGCGGGGCGGGAGCGGCGGGCACGCGCACGCTCGCCTGCGCCCCCCACTCCACCAGGCTCCTCGCCGCTTCCTCGACGGTGAGCGGCCGGCCGAGCGCAATGCCCTGCGCCTCGAGTCGCTGGAACAGCTCGGCCAGCACCGGCGGCTCGATGTTGCTGCGACGCAGCATCTCGGGGTCGCGGAAGACCTCGCGCGGCGCCCCCTGCGCCACGATCTCGCCGCCGCGCAGCAGCACGTAGACCTGGTCGGCCATCGCCGGCACCACGTTGACGTCGTGAGTGGCGATCACCAGGGTCACCCCCCGCTCGGCGTGCAGGCGATTGAGCAGCGCCACCAGATCGCTGCGCGACGAGGGGTCGAGCCCCTCGAACGGCTCGTCCAGCACCAGCAGCTCGGGATCGAGCACCAGCGCGCCCGCCAGCGCCACCTTGCGCTTCTCGCCCCCCGAGAGATAGTGACAGACCTTGTGGCGCAGGTGGGCGATTCCAACCTGCTCGAGCGCGGCGCTCACGCGCCGCTCCACCTCGGCGTCGCCGTAGCCGTAGCTCCTCGGCGAGTAGGACACGTCGTCCCACACCGTCGGCGCGATGATCTGCTCTTCGACATTCTGCATGAGCACGCCGACGCGCTCGCGAATCTTCTGGAACTCGCGGGCCGGATTCACGCCCAGCACCTGGACTTCGCCCTCCTGGGGCTCGAGCAGCCCGAGAATGTGGAACAGCAGCGTGGTCTTGCCGCAGCCATTGGGGCCGAGGATCACCACGCGCTGGCCGCGCTCGACTACGAAGTCGAGGCCGCACAAATGCACCGTGGTGCGATCGGGATAGGTGTGCCGGACGCAGGAGACGCGGACCGCGTTCTCGCTCACGGGCGGCCCCACAGCGTCACGGCGGCGAGTATGACGCCGACCGCCGCCGCCAGCGTCAGCAGGTCGGCGGGGGTCACGTCGGCGTAGTGGCGGCAGCCGCAGATCCGACCGGAGTGACCGCGCAGCTGCATGGTGGCGTAGAAGCGCTGGCTCCGCTCGAAGCCGTAGAGCACCAGCGTCCCGAGTCCCTCGCCGGCCAGCGACAGGCGGCGCCGGGCCGAGCCCTCGGCGCCGCCGCGCAGGCGGATCGCGCGCCACAGCCGCCCCGAGCGATCGATCAAGTCGAACAGCGCGCGATAAGTGAGGAACAAGCCGTCGCCGACGGCGCGCGGCAGCACGCGCGAGAGCGGCGCGAACACATCGGGGTACGGTGTCGAGCCCATCAGCCAGATCACCGCCACGCAGCAGGTGAGCGGACGCAGGAGGATGCGGGCAGGCGTGATCCAGGTGCCGTCCCAGCGTGCCAGCACGAACAGCAGCGCGAATGCCACCGGATAGGCCATCGCGGTGAGCAGGAGGCGAACCGGCACACGCGCCGACAACGCCAGCAGCACCGCCACCCCAAACAACACGCCGAGCAGCGAGAGCGACGGCGTGAAGACCGCCAGCAGCAGGATCAGCAGCGCGAGCGCGATCTTCGACAGGGCGCTGGCGCGATGCCACGGCGTGCGGCCCGCGGTCGCGATCAGATCCATGCTCGAGAGCGCGTTCATCGCGCCAGATCCTTGCCCGGAAGCGGTGCCCGCCCGGGAAGCAGATCGGGACGCACGCGCTGCAGGAAGCGGCCGAGCCCGAGCGCGACCAGCGTCTCGATCACGACGCCCGCCGCCCACAGCGGCGCCGCCAGCGCCGCCAGCACCGGCGTCCCGGTGTCGTGCAGCCAGCGGCCGCGCGAGACGAGCCGGAGTCCGCCCAGCATCACCGCCACCCACAGCGCGCCGGACAGCGCCTGGGCGCAGGCGGTCGCCGCCGCCATCGACACCGCCGGATCGAAGCGCGCCGAGAGAGCGCGCGCGATCGGCCGCGCGATGCCGGCGCCGGCGCCCAGCACCAGCGCGTTCCAGCCCACCACCGTCAGCCCGCCATGTCCGACCAGCGCGAGCATCGCGCTCACCACGAACACCACCTGGAACGCCGCGGCCGGCCCGAGCAGGACTCCGACCGGTCCGAGCAGGCTCAAGTGGTATTCGAGCGGGCCGAGCGGCAGCTCGATCGCCATCGCCGCCAGCATCAGCGCACCGATCGAGGACTGGAAGGCCAGCTTCGGCCGCGTCTCGCGATGCGTGAGCCAGGCGCTGACCACCAGCACCAGCAGCGCCAGCGCCAGCCCCGGCAGCCAGATTCGGAGCGGTAAAATCCCGTCGGGAATGTGAAGATGCGTCACGCTATTGAGCCCAGGCCAGCGTCGTCGCCACCGGATGCGCTCCCGCCTCGGACAACGCTTCGAAGCAGGCCTCGAGGGTGGCCCCGGTGGTGAGCACGTCGTCCACCACCAGCACGCGCCGGCCTTCGAGCGCGCGCGGTGTCGCGGCGCGGAAGGCGCCGCGCACGTTGGCGCGCCGCGCCGCGGGCCCGAGCCGCGCCTGGGCGGCGGTCGCGCGCAGGCGGATCAGGGCGCCGGGCAGGTGCGGGACGCCCACCTCGCGCGCCAGAGCTTCGGCGAGCAGGCGCGACTGATTGTAGCCGCGCTCGCGGAGTCGTGCGGGATGGAGCGGCACCGGGATCACCAGATCGAGGTGGCCGATCGAGCGGATCGCCCGCCGCAGCTCGAGGGCCAGCGCGGTCGCGAGATCCGTCCGCCCGCCGTACTTCAGCGCCTCGATGAGCAGCGCCGAGCGCTCGTCGTAGACCCACGCCGGCCAGACCTGATACCGCGCGTGACGCGCGCAGAGCGGCTCGCTCTCGCCGGCGGCGAGGCAGCGGGCACAAATCGCGAACGAGAGCTCGGGAATCCTGACCCGACATGAAGCGCACAGCAGCCGATGGGTCCCGACCTGGCCCCCACAACCCGCGCAGCGCTGCGGCCAAAGGAAGTCGGAGAGCCCGCGCGCCAGCGCCCGGCTCGATTCCCGCGCGGCCGAGAATGCCCCCAGAGTCATGGCGCCCATCCTACCGCACGCGCCAGGGGGGCGAGCGGGACGTCGCGCTCCAACCACAACGACAGCGAGCGTCGCGCCTGATGAACCAGCAGGCCGAGGCCGTCCTCGGCCCGAAGTCCGGCCGAACGTGCCGCGGTGACCCAGCCGGGTGGGGCGGCGCCGTAGGTGAGATCCACGAGCACCGCGGCGCGCGGCAATCGCTCGACCGGCACCGGCTCGCTCGCCGAAGAGCGCGGCGTCCCGTTGACGATCAGCGTCGCGCGCCCGAGCGTCTCGGCCAGCTCGCGCGTCTCGAGCCCCGCGAGCGAGGCGCCGTGAATCTCGCGCCAGGCCGCGGCGGCTCCGGCCGGATCGCGGCTCGCGACCATGACGCTCGCGCATCCCGCCTCGAGCAGGGCCAGCGCCAGGCTTCGCGAGGCGCCGCCCGAGCCGAACAACACCACCCGCTCGCGCGACGGCTCGCGGCTCGTGTTCCGCAGCAGGTCGAGGAAGCCCGCCCCATCGGTGGTCTCGCCCCAGCGACCGCCGGCGGCAAAACCGATGGTGTTGACCGAGCGAGCTCTCGTGGCGCTTGCCGAGGCGCGCCCGACCTGCGCGAGCGCCGCCTCTTTCAGTGGATGGGTGAGGTTGACGCCGCGGAAGCCATGCGCCTCAAGCTCGTCGAGCCGCGCGGGAAGCCGATCGACCGAGGTCCGGATCGCCGAGGACTCGCCCTCGAGTCCGAGCGCCGCGAGCCCGGCACGGTGCAGCTCGGGAGAGCGTGTGTAGAGGAGTGGATCGCCGAGAACGGCGAGACGAATCGCCCGCAACTCAGCCCCGAGGCGCGGCGGACGACACCGGCTCGGGCGGCGCGGCGCTGCCGGCGCGGGCCGAGGGCGCCGCGGGGCTGCGCGATGCCCGCTGGAGACGCAGGATCATCAGCACCGCGAACAGGATCAGCACGCCACTGGTGATCTGGCTCTCGGTGATCGGCAGATCGCGGATCGTGAAGACCTGGGCGTCGCGCTCCCATGCGCGCGTGAAGTCGATGCCGATGCGAAGCACCGCGAACACGGCGATGAAGGTCCAGAACAGGACTCCAGCCACCCGGGTTCGCGTGCGAATGCCCCAGAAGATCAGGAACAGGATGAGTCCCGCGAAGGCGGCGTAGAGCTGGGAAGGATGCAGCCGCGCGTTGCCGAACTCGAGGCCGGCGTACGAGTCGGGCGGAAACACCACGCCCCACGGCATCCGCGTCGGCCGGCCGTAGCAGCAACCGTTGAGGAAGCAGCCGACGCGGCCGAACATCGTGCCCAGCGCCACCGCCGGCGTGAGCGCGTCGGCCGTCACCCACATCGGCAGCCCGAGTCGCCGCGCGGTGACCAGCCCGGCGACGGTGCCCGACACCACGCCTCCGTATAGCGTCAATCCGCCCTGCCAGAGCGCGAAGATGCTGCCCCACTCGCGGCGGAACTCTTCGACGTGCTCGAGCACGTAGAGCAAGCGCGCTCCGAGCACGCCCGAGACCAGCGCCACCAGGATCACCGTCACCAGCCGATCCTCGTCCAGGCGCAGGCGGCGCGCTTCCAGCGTCGCGATCCAGGTGCCGACCAGGAATGCGACCGCCAGCATCACCCCGTACGAA
Organism: Candidatus Sulfotelmatobacter sp.; assembly: GCA_035498555.1. Taxonomy (NCBI): domain Bacteria; kingdom Pseudomonadati; phylum Acidobacteriota; class Terriglobia; order Terriglobales; family Candidatus Korobacteraceae; genus Candidatus Sulfotelmatobacter; species Candidatus Sulfotelmatobacter sp. The sequence continues at coordinate 79,911 of DATKAB010000045.1, read as the reverse complement.
CGGAGGTGGATGGCTCCCCAGTGCCAGAGTTCGGGATGCATCAGGTCTCCCGCCTTCTCAACGCCACGTTCTCGAGCAGGCCGATCTGCACCGCGTTCACCACCAGCGCCGTGCCACCGTACGAGATCAGAGGAAGGGGCAGGCCGGTCACCGGGGCCCAACCGATCGTCATCAGCATGTTCACCATGATGTGATAGAAGAGCGCGCTCACCAGTCCCACCGCCATCAGGCTCGCGAACTGACTTCGCGCCACCATCGCGATCCGATAGCCGCGTAGGATGAGCAGCACGTAAAGTATCACCACCGTCAATGAGCCGAGAAAGCCCAGCTCTTCTCCCACCACGGAATAGATGAAGTCGGTGTGACGCATGGGCAGATAGGCGAGCGCCTTTTGCGATCCCTTGAGGTAACCCTTGCCCATCACCCCGCCCGAGCCGATCGCGATGCGCGACTGGATGATCTGGTAGCCCGCCCCGTACGGATCGCTCCCGGGATTGAGGAAGGTCTCGATGCGCCGCTTCTGGTAGTCGTGCAGGTGGTCCCACAGGTGCGGCACCGCGTAGGCCACCGCGCCGTTCACCGCCAGGATCACCGCCAGCACCACCGGACGCGGCCGGATCAGGGCCAGGAGGGCCGCGAACAGGCCCGCGAACCACCACAGCGATCCGGTGACGAAGAACAGCACCACGTTCAGCACCGGCGACAGCCCGAGCAGCAGCTGCGAGAGCGGCATGCCGGCCCAGTAGTACATGGTCACCAGCATCACCGGGAACGCCAGCGACGTGCCGAGGTCGGGCTCCTTCGCCACCAGCGCCATCGGCACCAGCACCAGGAACAGCGGCAGCAGCCAGTCGCGCACGCGGCGCAGGTCGAGCCGCGGGTTGTCGAAGCGTCGCGCCAGCACCCACACCGTGGCGATCTTCGCGAGCTCCGAGGGCTGGAAGCGCAGCGGGCCGAGGTCGAGCCAGCGTTTGGCGCCCATCACGCTGGTGCCCACCACCAGCACCGCGGCCAGCAGCAGCACCGAGACCACGTAGGCCGGCCACGCGAGCGAGTCGAAGATGCGAAAGGGGACCGCAACCACCAGCCAGGCGGCAGCCACCGCCAGGAACGCCCACAACAGCTGCTTCAGCCACAGTCCCTGATGAGCACCCGGCACGGTGGTCGCGCTGTACACGGTGAGCAGGCCGATGATGACCAGCCCGAGCGCCGCGCCGGCCAGCGGGAGATCGATCGGCGGCAGCCGCCAGCGGAGCCTAATCGCCACTCTCGACTCCGGTGGTGTCGGCCGCCAGGGTGTCGCGCGCCGCGTGTCTGGCCATCAACGGCGTCACGTGCGTCGAATCCGAACCGAGCACGCGCCGAAGCACCTCGCTCGCGATCGGCGCGCAGATGACTCCGCCGTGGCCGCTGTTCTCGACCACGAACGACATCGCCAGGGTCGGCTGGTTGGCCGGGGCGTAACAGACGAACAGCGCGTGATCCTTGCCGTGCGGGTTCTGCGCGGTGCCGGTCTTGCCGGCGATCGAGATCCCGGGAATTCTCGCGAGCGTGGCGGTGCCGTCGTCGACCACGTCCTCCATGGCCTGATGCAACGCTTCCCAGGCGCGCGGCGGCGCCGCGAAGCCGGCCTGCAGAGGCTTCGGCTGGTGGAAGTCCTGCACGCCGCGCACCGCGCGTACGATGTGCGGGCGCACCGCGTGTCCGCCATTGGCCGATTCGGCGCACAGCAGCGCGAGCTGGATCGGCGTCACCAGCAATTCGCCCTGGCCGATCGCGATGTTGAGCACCAGCCCCTTGCTCCAGCGCCCGGCGCCGAAGCGCCGGTCGTACCACGACTCGCCCGGCACCAGCCCGCGCCGCTCCTCAGGCAGGTCGACGCCGGTGCGTTCCCCGAGCCCGAACTCGCGCGCCGCCTCCTCGAGGCGCGGAAGCCCGAGCGCCAGTCCCACCTGATAGAAGTAGACGTCGCAGGACTTGGCCAGCGCCTCCACCAGGTTGAGGGAGCCGTGGCCTTCGTGCTTCCAGCAGCCGAACGCGCGGCTGCCGAACTGGTAGTGGCCAGTGCAGGGCTGGAGCCGGGTCCCGGGATTGACCACGCCGGCACGCATGCCGGCCATCATCGAGACGATCTTGAAGGTCGATCCGGGTGGATACATGCCCTGAATCGCGCGGTCGAGCAGCGGATTGGCGGCCGCGCTGTTCAGCTCGTTCCAGCGCTCGTAGCTCAGCCCGTGCGAGAACTCGTTGGGGTCGAAGGCCGGGCGACTGACCAGCGCCAGGATCCCGCCGTCGCGTGGATCCACCACCACCGCCGCGCCGCGGGCGACGTTGCGCATCGCGGCCTCGAGCGCGCGCTGGACCTTGAGATCCAGGGTGAGCACCAGATCGTGGCCGGGGACCGGCGGCCGCGGCGGCTCGCCGGCCAGCGCCGAGACGCGCTTGCCCATCGCGTTCACCACCACGTACTCGGCGCCGTCGTGGCCGCGCAGGATCTCCTCGTAGCTCTTTTCGACCCCGCTCCTGCCCAGCAGGTCGCCCGACTGATAGCCCTGGTCCGTGAGCGAATCGAGCTCGGTGTCGTTGATCTCGCCGGCGTAGCCGAGCAGGTGCGCTGCCAGCGCGCCGTTCGGGTAGCGCCGCAGCGGCTCCACCTGCACTTCGATGCCGGGCAATTCCGCGCGCGACTCCTCGACCCCGGCCAGCACCGCGAAGGGCGCGTCGCGCAGCAGCGGCGAGCTGTGCCCCGAGTGATTGGCCTGCGACACCAGACGGCGCACGTCGTTGCTGTCGACGCCGGTGAGCTTCGAGACCCGGCTCAGCCATACCGAGGTCCGGGTCACCGCCGCGCGCTGAGCGCTCTCGGCCGGGAACGGGCTGAAGAGGATGGTGAAGCTCGGGGCGCTGTCGGCCAGCAGCTCGCCGTTGCGATCGTAGATCGCGCCGCGCGGCGCGCGCAGCACCTCGAGCCGCACGCGATTCTCCTTGGAGAGCTCGGCGTAGCGCTCGTGCTCGGCCACCTGCAGGCGCAGGAGCCCGAGCGTGACGAGCCCGAAGCCCGCCAGCGCCACTCCGGCGAGCAGCCGGAAGCGCTGTTCCCTAGCCTGTCGTTCCGGCGCCGAGAGGGCCATGCGGGAACAGGGGTCGGCCGTAGAGGCGCCGGGCGAGCGCGATCAGCAGCGCGCCGAGCGGGGCGGTCACCGCGACCGACAACGCGACGCGCTGGAGCAGATAGGGCCAGCCGGCGACGCCGGTGAGATCGAAGGCGGTGCACCAGGTCTGATGCACGGCGGTGGCGATCGCCAGCACCACGAGATGAGTGCGCGTGCGCTCGCGCACCAGCGTGTGACTCAACCTTCCGATCGCGTAGCCGAGCAGCGCCAGCACCAGCGCGTGCCGTCCCAGCCAGTGGCCGTCGTCGAGGTCGGCGAGCAGGCCGATCGTGAAGCCGAGCAGCGTGCCCGAGGTTTCGCCGTAGCGAAGCGACCAGGCGACGGTCGCGAACGCCAGCACGTCGATCACCACGCCGCGCGCTCCCAGTACCGACAGCGCGGTCGAGCGAAGCAGCAGCGCCACCAGCAGCATCAGCAGGATGCTCAATCCGCCGCTCCTCATGGGTTCACCGCCGATTTCGTCTCGGCCGGCTTGTCGGCGCCGGCGATCAGGAGCACGAACGCGTGGCGGATGCGCGAGAGCCGCGCCGCCGGCGCGATCTCGATGTCCTGGGTGAGCCCGCTGGGATCCGAGCCCACGCGCGCCACCCGGCCCACCAGCAAACCGCGCGGAAAGTGCTGCGAGAGCCCCGAGGTGACCACGCGCTCGCCGATCGTCACGGTGTCGCCGAGCGGCACGTTGGTGAGCACCAGGCGCGGGCGCGGCGCGGTGTTGAAGCGCACGACGCCCAGCACTCCGGTGCTCTCCACCTCGCAGGCCACCGCGACGTTGGGATCGGTCAGGAGCAGGGCGCGGCTCAGGTCCGGATAGACCTCGCTCACCCGTCCGAGCAGGCCCTCGGTGGTGACCACCGGATCGCCCTCGTGCACGCCGCCATGTCGGCCGGCGCTCAGCGTGGCGGAAGTCACCAACCCCTCTCCAGAGAGCGAGAGGATCTCGACCGCCTTGAGGGGCCGCGCGTGGTAGAGGGGCAGGTTGAGCTGCTGGCGGAGCCGCTCGTTCTCCTCGCCGCCGGCGCGCAGGCGCTCGTTCTCGAGCTCGAGTGCCGCGATGCGCAGGTGCAGCTGCTGGTTCTCCGACCAGGCGGCCGCCAGTCGATCCACCGACAGCACGACGCGGTCGAAGGGCGCGAACACAAACGCGCCAATGCCGCGCAGCGACGCGATCGGCAGGCGTTCGCCGGTCGCGAGGAGCAGGAGTGACAGAAAGGTACAGATGGCGAGAGCCAGTCCGCTGTGGCGCTGCGCCGGAGGCAGGAAGCCTCCCATGCGATCAATCCTTGTGGCTGCTCAGCACCACTTTCTCGTAACTGTCCATGTTTTCGAGGATCTTGCCGGCGCCCAGCACCACGCAGGTGAGGGGATCGTTGGCGACCCGGATGTTGAGGTTGGTGACTTCGCGCATCAGCAGGTCGAGCCCCCGCAGCAGCGCGCCGCCGCCGGTCATGAAGATGCCGCGGTCGACGATGTCGGCGGCCAGCTCGGGCGGGGTTCGCTCGAGACATTCGCGCAGCGCGTTGACGATCGCGCCGACCGGCTCCTGCAGCGCCTCGCGAATCTCGACGCTCGAGACCCGCAGCGTGCGCGGAATGCCGCGCACCAGGTCGCGGCCCTTGATCTCCATGTCCATTTCTTCTGGGAGCGGGAAGGCCGAGCCGATCTCGATCTTGATGCGCTCGGCGGTCTGCTCGCCGATCATCATGTTGTAGGCCTTCTTCGCGTAGTTGACGATCGCCTCGTCCATTTCGTCGCCGCCGACGCGGATCGAGGTCTTGGTGACGATGCCGTTCAGGGCGATGACCGCGATTTCGGTGGTGCCGCCGCCGATGTCCACCACCATGTTGCCGGTCGGCGTATCCACCGGGAGCCCCACGCCGATCGCGGCCGCGATCGGCTCGGGCACGAGCTGGACGTCGCGCGCGCCGGCGCGCTCGGCCGAATCGCGCACCGCGCGCTTCTCGACCTCAGTGATGCCGGAGGGCACGCAGATGATGATGCGCGGCCGCACCAGGAACTTGTGCTTCTGGACGCGCTGGACGAACTCGCGCAGCAGGTCCTCGGTCAGCTCGAAGTCGGCGATCACGCCGTCCTTCAGCGGGCGCACGGCGTTGATCTCGTCGGGGGTGCGGCCCAGCATCAGCTTGGCCTCGGCCCCCACCGCCAGTACCCGGCCGGTGGCCTTGTCCACCGCCACCACCGACGGCTCGTTCAAGACGATGCCACGCCCCCGGACGTAAACGAGGGTATTCGCCGTGCCCAGGTCCATGGCCACGTCGGTTGAGAAGAACCCCATCAGACTGTCGAGAAACATCCCTGCCTCATCGATGGCCGGCCCCGGCTGGGGCTCGGGCGTTCCGATCGGACGACGAGCGAAGGCACTGCGCGGGAGCCCCGCAGCGTCCCTGCCACATGGGCGCCGGCACGCTACACCCGGAATCTCGGGCTCGGCAAGGTGGACCTCCCTGTGGGAGGCCCGCTTTTTCTCGCCCTCGCGCCAGGTTTCGGGGTAGAAGCTGCGTCCCACCACGTCCCTGGCCGCGCGTAGCCGCCTGCTCTCGCAGCATCGGCAGGTTCCCGCTGAATCCTGAGCTTTGACCGCGATTTCCTGCCGATGCTAGCCTTGTGTCCTCCCTTCCCCGGGTCTCACCCCGCGAGAGCATGAATCCAACGCGCCGGCTGGCGCCCTTCCTCCTTCCCTTGTTCTTCGCTCCCCTGCTCATCAGCCAGCCGGGGCGCGCCCAGACGTCCAATTCGGACGCCCGTTACGCCTTTGCCGACACCACCTTGCTGCGAGACACGCTGGGGCTTTCGTTCCCACGGCTGTTCCCGATCGCCGACAGCCTCCACGAGACCCCCGATACCCTGCGAGCCCTCTCGATCCGCTACCGCTGGAGCATCGGGCGCCTGGTGGTGATGGCCGACAGCCTCGGGGTGCCGGTCGACAGCGTGGGTCCGATCATGACCCGCGAGCGGTTCAATCCGCTGGCGAACCAGGCCAACAGCAACACGATGAACTATCAGAGCCTGTACAACATCGCGCAGCAGCAAAGCACCTGGACCAACAATCTGACGCTCGCGTTGACGCGGGGTGGCTTCCAGATCAACAACAACACCAACATCTCGACCCAGCGAACCCAGACCGGCGGGCTCACCAACGTCAACACCACGACGGCGTCGACCACCAACTTGAACTGGCGCATTCAAAGAGACCTGTGGGCGGGCATGAACGCCAGCCTGCAGGGGAATAGCAACAACACGCCCGGTTCCATCAACAACTACGCGAACAGCAACAACACCTATGGCCTGACCATCAACTCGCAGCAACGCCCGGCGCGAGGTCTCACCACCAAGCTCAACCTGGTCGGCGGGGTCGTGGATGCCCATCAGATCGATCAGTTCAAGCGCGGATTGTCCGGTTCGCTCACCGGCGAGGCGCGCTACTCGCCGGGGGCCTGGCTCACCCACGATCTGAACGGGAGCGTTTCCGGGAATCTGGCGCGGCTCGGGGTGCCGTTCTTGGACGACGGCATCCCCGGGCCCGACGCTGTGCAGACTCACGATCTCAACACCGATCTCCGCGGCGTGCTGGGGCTGTGGCAGAACGCCCCGGTCGGGTTCAACCTGAACTATCGGCTCAGCAAGACCAGCGTCGCGACCGCTGGAAGCGTGGTGTTGGACACGCTCGCGGTCCCGCCGCCAGGCCAGCAGTACATCGAGGTCCAGCAAGTCAACAACTTGAACAACAGCGTGGACGGGGCGCTGCGGCTTCGTCAGGACAACGGGCGCCAGCTCAACATCACGGGAAATCTGGGCGCCACCACCAACGCTACCGCCGGTGCCACCAGCTCGCTCAAGACCCTCGACAACGCCGGCTTCGGCGCCAACGGCAACTACGAGATCGGCAACTGGGTGCTGCAGGGGCAATTTGGAATGGCCCACACCATCTCGGCGTTTCCTCGCTTCGCGCCCACCGGCGGCTATCGCGAGAATCAGGAGGCCAACTCGCTCAACGGCCAGGCCACCTGGTCGGCGACCCAGAACTTCAACGTCCAGTTCCTCGCCAGCATCGGGCTCACGTCGTTCACCTACGAAACCATCGGCAGCTACCCGACCACTCCCGTCCCGCACGACCAGTACAACCAGTCCTATTCGATCACACCCAACCTCAGGATCACGAACAACATCTCGACCAACGTGAAGCTCGAGGTCCAACGCAGCCAGTTCATCAACATTCCCGCGGCGAGTACGGCGTCGAACACCGAAACGCACAGCTATCGCGCCACGTGGCAATGGAGCATGCTCACACTCGGCGGGTTGACTATCGGCCAGATCAACGCGATTGGTGCGACCTACACGTTCTTTCCGTTCGTACCTTCAAGCAATCGCCTGGCGCTCAGCTACACCACCACCACCACCCTGGCCGCCGTGCTGACCCCGCGACTCAACCTGACGGTCACCCACTTCCTGCAGTCTCAGCCCAGCGGCAACTACCTGCCGCAGTCGGAGGCCGACCCGATCGAAGTCTTCAGCAAGGCGGACGAAGACCGGAGCCGAAGGCTCGACGTCACTCTCAGCTACACGCCGATTCCGGCGTTCTCCCTGAGGCTCGCCCCGTCCTATCTGTTGATCGAACGTTACAGCACGACCAACGGCGTGCTGGGTCTCGAGCGGAGCTCGCCGTCGCTGACGCTCACGGGCGGGGCGACCCTGAACATTCCCGTGGCACCCGGGTGCACGCTCCAGGGCAACCTCAATCGCAACTATCGCGGGAACCGCTCTACCACCTACGGGCTCTCCGGGGCGGACCAGACGCCGCTCTCGGTGAGCGATTTCTGGAGCGGGGATCTGACGCTGACGTGGACACCATGAGCGGGTCGAAGAGAACGTTGATCGCTCCGATGCTCCTGCTCGGCACGGCGCTGCTCGGCGCAGGCTGTGGGCTGTTCAAGCCGGCCAGCCCGCAGCTGCCGTCCGGATCGGCACTGATCGGCAGATACACCGATCCCGATACGACGCTGGCGACCATGGCGCTCGCGATCGCCGACAAGGCCACCACCAACGGCCAGTCGGTCTACATGCACGGCTATGCCGACAGCACCGTGGATGGCGTGGATTACCACGCGTTCTTCGATCCCGCGACCGTGGCTCGATTCACCAGCGGCGGACACGCTCCCCCGGATCTCAACTGGGGGGTGCGTTACGAGCAGAACTTCTACGTCAAGTTCGCGCAGCTCCTGCCCGGCGCGAGCTACGAGTTCGTCTGGCAGGCCGATCCTTCCGCGCCGGAGGACGACCGACAGCCCACCACCGCGCTGCTCCATCGCAAGTACCTGGCGCTCGGGGTGCTGGCCGGCTCGGATTCGGCGGTGGTGCTGTCGCGCGGGTACACCGACCTGGCCTTCGCGAAATTGAATGGTGACTGGAAGATCGTGAGGTGGCAGGATCGCGAGGACCCGGCCGCCAACATCAACGCCGGCGAGCTGAGCTTCGGCCAGCGCCGGCTGGAGAGCCAATGAGCCACCGGGCACGCTTCATCTTACGGGCCGGCCTCGCGTCGATCGCGCTCTCGCTCGGCCTCACGGGCTGCTTCAACCCGTTCGACCCGCGGCTCTCGAACCAGAGCGGCATCTCCGAGCCCGCCCCCAATCCCAACACCACCTCGAACATTCTCAATCTGTTCGCCTGGTGCTGGAATCATCGCGCGATCGACGAATACAGCGAAGTCTTCACCGACGATTTCCAGTTCCAGTTCGCGGCCACCGATTCGGCCGGCAACGCCTTCACCGGCCGGGCGCTCTTCCGCCAGCAGGAGCTGGACACCGCGCGTCACCTGTTCGTCGAGGGCACAGCCAGCGAGCCGCCCGCCAGCAGCATCAATCTGGTGCTCGACCGGAATTTCGTGGCGTTCCCAGACAGCCGGCCTGGCAAGGCCTACCCCTGGCACCAGGAGATCCGGACCACGGTGACGCTTGCGATCCAGGCTGGAGACCAGGACTACCGAATTCTCGGCTACGCGCGCTTCTTCGTGACCCGCGGCGATTCCGCCAAGATCCCCGACGAGCTGGTGCGCCGCGGCTTCCGCCCCGACGTCAATCGCTGGTACATCGAGCGCTGGGAGGACGAGACCGTCGAGGGCGCGGGCGGCCTGATCGCGAACGGCGGCGAGAGCCATCTGTTGCACGCCGCGCTCGAGGAGAAGTTCGGCGCGCTCCCGGCGGAGCGTGCTCCGAGCGTGAACGCGACCAAGAGCGCGACCGATCCCTTCCCCATCAACGTCAGCTGGGGGTGGGTGAAGTACGTCTACGCCCGGTAGCTCCGGTCAGGCGTATACGCCCCGCAGCATGATCACCTTCACCACCCGCTCGATTGCCACCATGAAGGCCGCCACCCGCATGTTGACGCGGTGCTCGAGGCTCTTGGCCAGCACGTCCTGGAACGCCTGAACCATGGTGTGCTCGAGGCGCTGATTCACCTCGGCCTCGGGCCAGTAGAAGCCCATCCGGTTCTGCACCCATTCGAAGTACGAGACCGTCACCCCGCCCGAGTTGCAGAGAATGTCGGGAATCACGAACACGCCCTTGGTCTCGAGGATCTTGTCGGCGTCGGGAGTGGTCGGCCCGTTGGCGCCCTCGGCCACGATCTTGGCACGTACGCGAGAGGCGTTGTCGGGCGTGATCTGATTCTCGAGCGCCGCCGGCACCAGAATGTCGCAGTCGAACTCGATGATCGAAGTATTCAGCGGTTGCGAGCCGGGGAATCCGGCGACACCGCGCCGATCCTTGACGTAGTTGATCAGCCCCTTGACGTCGAGGCCGGCCGGGTTGTGAATTGCGCCGGTCACGTCCGAGACCGCCACGATCTTCGCGCCCTCCCTGGACATCAGATCGGCCGAAACCGAGCCGACGTTGCCGAACCCCTGCACCGCGACGCGGGCGCCGGAGAGCGGCATCTTCAGATGCTGGCAGGCCTCGCGCACGCAGAACAGCACGCCGCGCCCGGTGGCCTCGCGGCGGCCGGCCGAGCCGCCCACCTCGAGCGGCTTGCCCGTGACCACGGCGTACTCGGTGCGGCGTTCGTGCATCGAGTAAGTGTCCACGATCCACGCCATGATCTGCTCGTTGGTATTGACGTCGGGCGCCGGAACGTCGCTCTCGGGGCCGAAGAGATCCGAGAGGTCGGCGGCATAGCGCCGCGTCAGCCGCTCGAGTTCGCCCTTCGACATGCGCGAGGGGTCGCAGATGATTCCACCCTTGCCGCCGCCGAAGGGGATGTTGACCACCGCGCACTTCCAGGTCATCCAGGCCGCGAGCGCCTCGACCTCGTCGAGGGTCACGTCCGGGTGGTAGCGGATGCCGCCCTTGGCGGGGCCCCGCGCGATCGAGTGCTGAACGCGATAGCCGGTGAAGATCTTGAGGCTGCCGTCGTCCATCTGGATCGGCAGCGAGACGATGGTCGCCCGTCGCGGGCGCTTGATCATCTCGCGAATGCCCTCGGGCAGGTTGAGCCGGGCGGCGGCCTCGTCGAACTGGCGTTCGGCGTTGAGAAGCGGATTCAGGTCCTTCTGGGCGTTGCTGCCTTCAGCCGGCATGAAGTCCTCCGACCTCGAGTCGTGGCGCTCGTGCCGGCCGTTCCGGGCTCGCCGGCTTCAGCTTTCAGGTGCGGCGGGGCTGCGCCCGGCCGCGATGCGGGTGGCGCCGGAGTATAGCCGCCGAACGCGACCGGACGCCACGATTCGGCGGGCTCTCGGGGAAAAAGCACCGCGGGGGCGCCGGAAGGCGCCCCCGCGGAGTGCTGCGTTGAAGATGGCCTAGAAGGCGTAGGTGGCCGTGACCTTCGGGAAATAGGCGCCCGTCGTGGTCGCGTCCGAACTGTTGCCGCTTCCGAGCCAGCCCAGGTTCTGGAAGAAATCGTTGGCCACGATCGCGTCGAACTGCAGGTTGCCGACCTTGACGCCCGCGCCCAGGTGCATGTCGAAGCGCGAGAAGGTCTGCTCGGCGGCGTTGTCCGTCGCCGGAGTACGCGGGGTGGTCTTGATCTTCGCGTAGACGTCCTGGTTCGCCCCGAACCGCAGGGTCAGCCAGGAGTTCACGTGGGTCTCGAGAGCCGCGAACACCTGCGGATAGATCGACTCGTCGATCTTCGAGTTGTCGGCCGCCGCGCCCACGATGCCCGAACCGAAGATCGGGACATCCTGCTCGACCGAGTTGTGAGCGAACGTCAGGCCCAGCACGAACAGGTCGTTCTGGTTGAGCGTCCAGTTGCCCGCCGCGCCGATCTGCCAGCCCTTCAGGGTGTTGTTGGCGGTCGTCGAGGCCGCAGCGGTCGTGCTCTTGGTCGAGAGGTCGAAGGAGTACCACTTGAACACCGGCACCACCAGCAGGTTCGGCTGATACTGCCAGAGCAGACGAGCCGCGAACTGATAGGTCGTCGGGCTGTCCTCGGTGGTGTTGGTGCCCACGATCGGGGTCGTGCTGTTCTCGAACGTACGGTTCTGCCAGATCAGCGAGGCCTCGAACGAGCTGGTCGGGTTGACCTCGAAGCCGACGCCGGCCCCGAAGCCCCAGACATTCCGGTTGAAGTTGTCGCCACCGGCCAGCGTGGTGATCGTGGTGGTCGCCGGCGGGACGCTGAGCTTGGTCTCGAACACCGACCGGTTCAGGCGCAGGCCCAGGCTCGTGCCGCCCATCCGCTTGCCCCACATGAGATCAAACGAATGGTTGTTGTTGGCGTTCGGGTCCTGGCCGCCCGCCCCCACGCCCGGGTTCGACGTGATGTCGCCCTGGCCCAGGTTCGGGGTCCACTCGCGCAGGTGAATGCCCCAGGTTCCGAAGCGGCCGTCGAACAGATTGCCGAGGACGGCGCCCACGGCCCGGTCGTCCACCGGAGTCGCGGCGGCCTCGGTCGAGCCGAACTCGCCATAGACCAGGTTTCCGACATGCGAAATTTCGGATGAGTAGGTGTAGATGGCGGTGTAGTCCTTGATGTAATCGCCTTGAACCGACATACCCTCGACCCGCGAGGTCTGGGCATTCGCCACCAGCGGCAGCGCTAGCCCGAGCGCCGCGACGGCGATCAGACTCTTCATCCAGCGATTCAACATTTCTTCAAGCCTCCTTGGCGGTTCTTTCTGAAGTCAGAGCTACGATGCCACGATGCAGAACGAAAGCCGATCCGGCCAGTTCGCTACAACGCGGTACGGTTCGGAGCCCCACCTCCTTTCGAATGCCGAGTTCGATTGATTTGCCAGACAAGCCAAAGGCTCCATCGCATCCATGTGATGGAGCACTCAAGAAGTCCAGGACCACGACCTCCCGTTGGAAGGATCCTGGCTAACGCCCGACGCAAGTTAGGGGAGGGCTCGAAACTCTGTCAAGCCGATTCTCCCCCCCGTCGAACCGTTCCGGCTCCCCGGCTCCGCCCGGGCGCAGGCCTCCGGAAGGCCACGAATTGCGTGATCAACTCATTCTCGCTCAATGAGTTACCAAATAAGATCGACCCGATATGAACGTCACCCCGGCAGTGAACGAATGTGCCGTCCCGCAGGTAAATTCCGACGTGCGATGGATCCTGGCCCGGCCGCGCGAAGAAGACCAGATCACCCGCCCGTGGCTTTTCGCCTGGCTCGAGCCCCCGAGAGGCACGGAACTGATCCCTGGCGTCGCGCGGAAGCTCGATCCCCTGCTCGCGGAGCACGAGCTGTGTGAATCCAGAACAATCGAGGCCGGTGGCAGTGCGCCCGCCCCATAGATAGGGCACCCCCAGCAAGCCGTGGATCCGGGATCTGAATCCCGGCGGCCGCTCGCGCACGTCACGGACCAGCCGGCTGCGGAGCCAGCCGTGCCTCCCGTCGGGCATCGCGATCTCGCGCCAGGCGCCACGGCGCCGGCCGAGACGGAATCGCGACCCAAACAGAAGCGGGCTCACCAGACCGCCCGATCCCGGTTTCGCCAGGGCCTCGGCAAAGAGGGCGCGCAGCCGGCCGGTCGCGGCGCGGGTCCAGCGTGCCGCCTCGGCCCGGCTCATCACGGCCAGGCCCCACTCGCGCACCCAGCCCGCATAACGATCTTCCAGGCTCCGGACCCTTACCCAGCCGGATCGGGCCGGCCCGGGAAGGACCTGGAGTCGCTCGCCCAGCAGCAACTGGGTGCCCAGCTCCGCTCGATGGTCGGGCCTGCGGCGCAGATCCAGCGCCGCGAGCGACACCACGGCCTCGGCCGGCGCCCGCCTCAATCGACCGCGCCCGAGACGAGCACGAAGCGGCCGAAGCCTTCGCGATCGGCAAAGACCAGGCGCCGATAGGGCTGGTTGTAGTACCAGATCTCGAGCTGAGGGCTCTGCGCGGTCGCCGCGCGGGACTCGATCTGATCCGGCGGGCCGTATCGAATGTAGGCCCGCCCCATGTCCGACCTCCAGCCCGGGCCAAACCCCTGGAAGTGCTCCTCGGAGTACCTCACGCGCCGCACGAATTCGATCAGGGCCTCGTTCTTGGGAGTCTCGGGCGTCGGGTCCCGGCGCTTCCAGAACGCACTCCAGCCCGCCTCACGCTCGGCGGGCGCGAGCTTGCGGAGCTGATCCACTTCGCCGGGGTCGGCGATGTAACTCAGAGGCTCGAGCATGCGGTCCCACTCGGATCCCCGCGGCGGACCGCTCTCGATCACCTCGAACGAGCGCTCCACGCGCCAGTGTGACTTGCCCTCGATCATCTCGACCGCGAACACGTACGGGCCGACGAACAGGTCGGTCCTCGACGGCCTGAGCACCACGGGGTCCCCCGAGGCCGCCAGCGTGATCGTGCGCTCGTCGGTGACCAAAGCGTCGCCCGATTCGCCACGGATCCGAACGACGATCGAGTAGCGCCGCGGCCAGCTCCCCGGCCGCCGATCGAACAGCACCGCTCTGCCGGCCAGAGTCGCCACATCGCGCCCGAACTCACGCTCCGGCCGCACCGAGAAGACGCCGGCCGAGTCGGCCAACCCCAGCTCCAGATCCGAGAAGCCAACGGGGATCTTGGACCAGTCCTCGATCTCGACCTTGTCGCTGGCGCTGGAGCGGATGTCGGAGTTGAGGTCGTGCACCGCCACCCGCAGATCGTAGCGGCCTGGCGGCATCTGCAGCGTGTCCCGCTCGACCAGAGACGCGGTCGGCGACCGCGAGGCGGAATAGCTTGGCACGAGCAGCTCGCGCTGCCAGGTGCCGCCAAAGCTCCGGCCGCGCCTGGCGGGGTCGAGCGCGACGGTCAGCTCGACGATTGCCCCATAGCCTCGAGGCGCCCGGACCCACTGGAGCTCCGAGTAGGGCAGCGTGATGCTCACCACCAGCGCCGGCCGGCCCTCGCCATCGCGCGAGACCGAGAGATCGGTCGAGAAGAAGGGCGCTTGCTCGGAGCGCAGGGTGGGCAGTTCTGCCCGCGCGGCCGGGGCAACCGCCGACAGACATGCGAGCCCCACCATCATGCCGGACACAGCCCCGAGCGCGTGTCGAAGGTGGCAATGGGTCACGGTGTTTTTGACGCTAGCACAGCCGTTGCGGACGCAACCACCGGGGCCCGGCCCCAGGCCTCCACCCGCCGGGGGAGAAAATGGTGTCGCGTGCGCCCGGCGGTCGCGCTATAGTGGGGCTATTCGACCGGGCGCTCCGCCACTCAGGAAGCCCTTGCACCTGAACCAATCGTTTCGAAGTGCCGCGAATGGGCTCGGAGCCCTTGCGCTTGCGCTGCCTTTCGCGCTGTGCGTTCGGCCGGCGATGGCCACCATGCCGACCCGCGAGGGAGTGGTTCCGCAGGAGGTCGCGCGGGCATTTTCGGCCGGGCTGTTCGATCTTCCTCCACCACGCCCCCGCACCGCGACCAGCAGCTCCCAGACCCGCTGGTACGTGCCGGTATTGATGATCGGGTTCCAGGACGTTCCCCTCACCCACACGCCGGCCGAGTTCGAGCACGCCCTCTTCGACACCACCGGGTCGAATCCGAACGGTTCGGTCTACGACTACTACCAGTGGGTCTCGGGCGGTCGCCTGCGCGTCACCGGACGTGTGGTCGCCGCGGTGACCATGCCGCAGGACAAGATCTACTACACCTACAACTCCTACGGATTGGCGAAAGAGAGCACGCCACAGAACCTGTACGGCCTGGCGCGCGACGCACTGGGGCAGTGCAGCTCGACGATCGATTGGTCGCCGTTCGACCAGGATCACGACGGTATGGTGGACATCCTGTGGGTCCTCAGCGCCGGTATCGGGGGCGAGAACACGCCCGACCGGAACAACTTCTGGTCGATCACGACCAGCATGTCGGCGGGCTGGCACTTCGGCGGCGTCTACGTCACCTCCGAGTTGATCCCGGGGACCGCCGGCCAGTTCTACAAGATCGACCGGTTCTCGAGCGTGCCCGAGCTCTCCGCGTTGATTCCCGGGCATCAGGCCGAAATCGGCGTCTTCTGCCACGAGTTCGGCCATGCCCTCGGACTTCCGGATCTTTACGACACCAGCGGCATTCCGTTCGGGGTCGGCAACTATGGCCCCGGCAACTGGAGCCTGATGTCCACCGGTGGTTACGGCGGTTCGGGTCTCACGCCCGAGCGACCGGCTCACATGGGTGCCTGGTGCGCGAGCTATCTGGGTTGGATCCAGACCTTCCGTCCCACTCAGGACGGACCGCAGACCCTCGGTCCGATCGAGGAAGGAAACCCCGCCATGGAGATGTGGTTCCAGGGGGAGTCGCACCCTGAACATTTCCTGGTGGAAAATCGCCAGCAGGAGGGATTCGACGCGGCGCTTCCCTCGAGCGGACTCCTGGTCACCCACCTCGATGACGGGACGATTTCCTCGCTCCTCTCGGCCAACCGCGTGAACAGCGGGCTGACCCCCGGGCTCCAGATCGTCGAAGCCGACGGCGACTACGCCATGTGGATCGGACAGAACCGCGGCCAGGGCTCCGATCTCTTCCCGGGCACGACCGGCCGCAGTGGCATCGGCGACGAGACCATCCCCAATCTGCGCACCTTCGCCGGGGCCCGCACCAATCTCGCGCTGGGCGGTATTCACGCGGTCGGCTCCAACATGCAGGTGCAGGTACAGGTCAACATGCCGGGGTGGCAGCCGGAGAGGAGCATCACCTCGCCAACGCCGATCCTGATCGACGGCGCGCGACCCGGACACTGGGCAGTCACCGATCGCGAGCGGCGCGTGTTCGCGGTGCGGAGCGAGTTGCGGAATGGACTCCCGCAGATCGTGCTGTATTCGCGCCTGGCCGGAGTGTGGCAACTCCCCGAGGTGATCAGCGCCACCACCGTCGCCGCGCTCGATCCCACCATCGCGGTCCTGCCGGGCGGAGATCTCGCGGTGTGCTGGACCGACGGACGAAACGGGCGGCTTCAGATCTACTACCGAGCGCGAATCCGTGGCCAGTGGACACCCGAGGCGGCGGTGGCGACCTCGTCGGGAGACTCGCATCATTCCGCGATCGGCGCCGATTCGAAGGGGATGGTCGAGCTGGCCTATCTCAACGAGCAGGGCAGCTCGCTTCAGGTCCTGTTCCAACGCTTCTCCTACCTCTCTCCTTTCGGCGCCGCGGCGCCGGTGACCTTCCCGGGCGAGCAGCCCGATCCTCCCGCCTTGACGGTGGGACCGAGCGGTGCGTCCTACATCGTGTGGTCGGACCGCTCCACCAGCCCGCAGCGGCTGTACTTCGCCCGATTCACTCCGGATTCAGGCGTCAGCTCGCGCAACCCGCTGACGCCGACTCCGGCGGGACCGCAGCTCGCGGTGGCCACGGTGATGGACGGGGCGGGCAATCTCCACACCCTCTGGCAGGTCGGCGGTTCCAACACCAACGAACTTCACTATCAGCGCCGTCGCGCCTCGAGCACACCGTTCCCCCAGGACACCACGCTCGACAATTCCTCCGGCGTCCTGCAGGGCATCACGGCCGCCTGCGACGACAGTCTCGACATCCACGTTGCCTACGAGGACTGGGGCGGAGCGACATCGAGGATCCGCTACAAGCGCTGGACGCCGGCAGGCGGATGGGAGTTCGGCGGCGCTTACATTTCCTCGAGCTCGCTGACCTCGACTCAGCCCATCGTGCTGCCAAACGCGCCGGGAGACGTTACCCTGCTCTACGTGACCTCCGACGGCGACCTCTACACCCTCGAGGCCCGCAGCCGCCTGTTCGGCGCGAGCGCCACCGCTCAGGTGCCGGTCTCCCTCTCGCCGCTCGCGGACGGCCTCGAAGTGGGCCCCAACCCGGTTCGCGCTGGCTTCCCGTTGCGGTTCGCCGGGCGAGCCACCGTGGCCGACCGGCTCGAGGTGTTCGATGTGGAAGGCCGCCGGGTGGCGAGCCTCCCGGTTCGGTCGGCAGGCGGCCGCTTCGAGGCCCAGATCGACCCGGCGGTCACGCGAAGCTGGCGCGGGGGCGTTTACTTCGCCGCGCTGCGCGCGAGCCGCGAGAGGATCCGGTTCGTCGTGCTGCGATGAAGGGGCGGATCGGGCTCCGTCACGCGATCTGGGCGAGCGTCGCGCTCGCAGGCGCGGCGGTGCTCGGCTCCGCTCCCGACGCCCGGGGGCAGATCGCACCGGTTCCGCCGCTTCCGACCGGCGGCGTGATGCACGCTTCCGCCGAACTGGCCGACCGCTGGTGCTGGAGCGGCGCGTGGCGATATCCGGTCGGCAACGCCCGCGATTTCCAGCTGGCCGCTGCCGGCTCCTCCGCCGGCTACCGACTGAGCCGGAACATCGGTGGCCCCGACCTCGGCACTCGAACGCATCAGGGCGCTGATCTCAGTTGCGGTCACGGCGGCGACCTGGTTCGCGCGGCGGCCACCGGGCTGGTGGTGGCGGCGCCGCGGCGCGGCTACAACAGCGGCTACGGCCGCTACGTGGTATTGGGGCACCGCCTGTGCGACGGACAGGTCGCTTACAGCGTCTACGCCCATCTCGCCGCCGGCACGATCCGGGTTCGCCCCGGCCAGTCGGTGCTGGCCGGCGGCGTGCTCGGACGTGTCGGGAGAACCGGCCGCGCGACCAGCCCGCACCTCCATTTCGAGGTCCGGCTGGCCGACGATCCTTCCGCACCCTGGCAGGACACGCGGGTCGTGGACCCGCTCTCGTTCGTCGCGGACCGCCTCCCGGCCGCGGCGCGCGCCGATTCGCTCGCGCCGTGGTGGGACTGGGCGGCGTACGCCGGGCTCCTGGCCGATTCGCTGGTCACGCCGGCCAGCGCTCTGCGGCACGCCGAATGGTGGCGCATGCTGGCGGTCGCGGGCGCCCATCAGTGGACCCTGCTCCCGGAAGCCGACCTCACCCTGCGCGATTCGTTGATCGCGGCGGGCCTCCTGCCCGAACGATCGCGAGCGACCCCCGGAGAGACGGTGAGCTGGGAGGAGCTGGCGCGCGACCTGCGCCGGCTCGAGATGATCGGCGCGGCGCTGCCGGCGCGGCCGGCGCCCGACCGCCAGTTCCGCTCGGTGTGTCGCGAGATCCTCGGGCAGGCGAGCCCGGATCGTGACCCGTCCGACCTGGCTCGTCGCGAGGCTCCGCCGCACGCACTGGACGCGGTGCTGTTGATCGCCGACCTGGCGCCCGCCGCCCCCGCCCCGCGGGCCCGGGGGAGGGACGCCGCTCCTTGACCCGGGTCGCCGGGCATGGCAGCTTCGCCCGGCATTCAAGGCTGTGACGGGGACGAGTACCCGCGTGCGGAGTTCCAGCGAGTCGGGGATGGTGGAAGCCCGATACCCACCGGCGCGGCGAACATCACCCCCGAGCCGCCGACCGAAGCGACGCGACGCGCCGCCTGAGGCTCGGACGGAAGCCCGCCGAAATGGGTCGGACCGCGCCTCGCGCCCGGTCCACGAGGCTCGCGCCGCGAGGCGCGCGCGAAGTTGGGTGGCACCGCGACCTGCGTCGCCCCAACCGGAATCGGGTGGGGCGTTTTCATTTTCCCGGCGGAGGTTTTCGATGGCCGGCTATCGCGACACGCTGAACCTGCCGAGCACCGAGTTCCCGATGAAGGCGGATCTCCAGCAGCGAGAGCCGGCACGTCTCGGGTGGTGGAAGGAGCGGCAGATCGAGAGCAAGCTCGCCGCGGCGCGCCGGGGCTCGCCGGTCTGGATCCTTCACGACGGTCCGCCCTATTCGAATGCCCACCTCCACATGGGAACGGCCGCGAACAAGATCTGGAAGGACGCATCCGTGCGGCAGGCTTCGATGCGCGGCTTCGATTCTCCGTTCGTGCCCGGTTGGGACAATCACGGCATGCCGATCGAGATCCAGGTGGGCCGGGAGTTCCGCGAGAAGAAGCAGCAACCCGATCGTGTGACGTTGCGCCGGCGCTGCCGCGAGTACGCGATGGAATGGGTCGGCGTCCAGCGCGAGGAGTTCGAACGCCTCGGAGTGTGGGGCGATTGGAGCCGCCCCTACCTCACCATGAGCTCGGACTTCGAGGCCACGATCCTCGAGACCTTCGCGCGCCTCGCCGACCGCGGCTACGTGCAGCGCGGGCTCCGCTCCATCCACTGGTGCCCCACCGATCGCACCGCCCTCGCCGAAGCCGAGATCGAGTATCAGGATGACGCCTCGCCTTCGATCCATGTCGCGTTCCCGTTGCTCCGGGACCAGGGCGGCCTACTGAAGCGATTCCCCGGCGTGGCGGCGGTGGCGTGGACCACGACGCCCTGGACCCTGCCCGCCAATCTCGGCCTGATGGTGAATCCCGGCTCGGCCTACGTGGTACTGCGCGATGGCGAGCGGCGCCTGCTGGTGGCGAAGGAACGCGCCGCGGCGTTCGCGGAGGCGGCCGGTCTCGCCGGCGCCACCGTCGAAGCGGAGCTTCCCGGGCGCGACCTCGTCGGGCTCGTGTTCGAAGGCCCGTGGGGCAACGAGTCGCAGGTGGTGGACGGCACGCCGTTCGTGAGCATGGAAGACGGCACCGGCATCGTTCACACCGCTCCGGGCCACGGCAAGGAGGACTTTCAGATCGGACAGAAGCACGGACTCGGCGTGCTCTGTCCGGTGGACGAGGCCGGCCGATTCACGGCGGGAGCCGAACCGTTCGTCGGCCGGAGCGTGCTCGAGGTCAACGACGACATCATCGCCTGGCTCGCCGAGCGCGGCCGGCTGCTGTCGAAGGGTACGATCACTCATTCCTACCCGCACTGCTGGCGCTGCCGCCAGCCGGTGATCTTCCGCGCCACCAAGCAATGGTTCATGATCATTGATCATGCGCCGGAGCCGCTCGAGGGCGGCGCGAGGTTGACGCATCGGCAGCGCGCGCTGGACGCCATCGAGCGCGCGGTGAGCTGGGATCCGGGAAGTTCCCGCAATCGGATTCGCGAATCGGTGCGCGGGCGGCCCGACTGGTGTCTGTCCCGCCAGCGTTCGTGGGGCGTCGGGATCCCGGCGGTCTACTGCGAGAGCTGCGGTGAAGCGCTGCTCGACCCCCGCGTCATGGCGCGGGCGGCGGAGATCACGCGCCAGAGCGGCTCCGACACGTGGTTCGAGAAGCCGGTCGAGGACTTCCTGCCGGCGGGGATGAAGTGCGAGCACTGTGGCGCCGCCGGTCCGTTTCGCAAGGAAACCGACATCCTCGATGTCTGGTTCGATTCCGGATGCACGCACCGGGCGGTGCGCGTCTCCCATCCCGACCTCGCCCCGCGGCTCGATCAGGCACTCCGGCGTGCGGCGGCCGGCGAGGGCGTGGCGTACCTCGAGGGACCCGACCAGCATCGCGGCTGGTTCAACTCGTCGCTGATGGTCGGGATCGGCTGCACGGACCGCCCGCCCTACACCGAGGTCTACACCCACGGCTGGGTGCTGGACGCGCAGGGCCGCGCCATGCACAAGTCGCTGGGCAACGTGATCGCGCCGATGGACATCGTGAAACGCTCGGGCGCGGAGATCGTGCGCTGGTGGGCGCTGGCCACCGACTGGCGAAGCGACGTCCGCGTCGGTGATGAGATCCTGGTGCGGGTCGCGGAGGCCTACCGGAAAGTGCGCAATACGTTCCGATTCCTGCTCGGCAACCTGAGCGACTTCGACCCGGCCGCGCACTCGGTGCCGCACGCCGCGCTCACCGAGGTGGACCGCGCGTTTCACGATTTTCTGGCGGGTCGCGTCGATCAGATGCGGTCGGCCTACTCACGCCTCGAGTTCCATCGCGTCCTCGATCTGCTGCTCGACGTCTGCACGGTTCATCTCTCGGCCGCGTTCCTCGACGTGGCGAAGGATCGGCTCTACACGCTGGGACGCAACGATCCGGCACGTCGTTCCGCGCAGACCGTGTTGTGGCGCGCGCTTCACGACCTGTGCGTGCTGGCCGGCCCCGCGCTGGTATTCACCGCCGAGGAGGTCTGGCAGCACCATCCGGCCCTGGTTCGCGAGCAGGAGAGCGTGCACCTGGCGGTGCTCGGGCCGATCGCGGCGCATGCCGCGGAGCCCGCGCTGTGGGAGCGGCTGCTGGAAGTACGCGCGGTGGTCAACAGCGCGATCGAGCCGCTTCGCGCAGCCAAGACCATCGCCACCACCCAGGAGGCGGCGGTGACGCTGTCGGCGCCCGATTCGGAGAGCTGGCTCTCGCGCTTTGCCCCCGAGCTGCGCGACTTTCTGATGGTGGCCGCGCTCGAGATCGCTCCGCAACGAGTGGCGGCGGCCGCCGGCGGCGGCGCGGCGGCCTTCTCGGCGATGGCGCGGCCGGCGGGCGATCGCTTCAGGAAATGCGAACGCTGCTGGAACCACCGCGACGACGTGTCGGAGGCCGGCCTCTGCGCTCGCTGCCGTTCGGTGCTCGAGTCGCTGTCGGGAGCCGGGAAGGGCTGAGGATCGCGGGCCGCTACTGCGCCACGATCTTGTAGACGCCGCCGGCCAGGGTGAGGACGTAGATCTCGCCGCGGGCGTCCTCGCCGAAGCTGGTAATGCTGCTGCCGGGATCCAGGGTCGGCCAGTCGGTCTTCTCGGTCACCGTGAATCCACTGAGGCGGAAGCTGCGCACCCAGTGTGCGCAGTTGTCGCCGTAGAAGTAGGTGCCGAGCAGGCCGGGCAGGGCGCTGCCACGATAGACGTAGCCGCCGATCACCGCGCAGCCTTCGCCGTGATCGTACTCGAGCATCGGCGGCGTGAGGCCCGCGCTGCTGCAGGCGCTTCCCGGCGGATAGCACTCGCCCGCTTCCATGATGTTCCAGCCGTAATTGGCCCCCTTGCCGCCGCCGCCCGCCGCGGTCGAGATGTCGATTTCCTCGTGATCATCCTGACCGACGTCCCCGATGTAGAGATCGCCGGTGCCGCGATCGAAGCTGAAGCGCCAGGGATTGCGAAGTCCGATGTCCCAGATCTCCGGACGCGCCCCCGCTCCGAAGTCGGGATTTCCCGCGGCCGGCACCGCGGGAACGTTGTGGACGTCCATGCGCGAGATCGAGCCCAGCAGATCGTCGGTGGTCTGACTGTGGTGATAGGTGTCGCCGCCCCCGCCCCCATCGCCAAAGCTCGCGTACAGCATCCCATCGGGGCCAAAGGCCAGCATGCCGCCGTTGTGATTGGTGTCGGGGTGCGGGGTGTAGAGCACGCTGTCGAGCGGCGTGGGGTCGGCCACATCCGGGTTGCCGCTCACGTGATAGCGCACCACGTGCTCGTTCCACGAGAGGTCGCTGAAGCTGACGTAGAAACGGCCGTTGGCCGCGTAGCCCGGATCGAACGCGAGCCCGAGCAGCCCCTGTTCGGTGTCGGTCGAGACCTGCGAGTGAATGTCGAGGAACGGGGTCGGGAGGAGCGAGCCGTTCTTGATGATGCGGATCCGCCCCGGCTTCTCGACCACGAACAGGCGCGTGAAGTCCGCGGGCGGCGCGGTCAGGAACACGGGAGTGCTGAGGGCGGTGGAGATGCTCTGGAGCTTGAGCGCCGGCGTCACCGGCGGGGCGGTGGAGCTGGAGCCGTGCTTCTCCGAGCACGCGAACAGACTCGCGGCCGCAAGCAGGAGCAGAAACGCGAGTCGCCGGCCTCGAGTCATGTGATCGTGCCCTCCGTTTCGAGCTCGCGGCCGAACTCGGAACGCCTGCAGTCGCGTATTTCGAGTGGGTCGGAGCCTAGCGCTTATCCTCCGGCGCGGCGAGCGGGAGCTCGGCCTGCCGGGGATAGCGGCGCTTGAGATCCTCCACCAGTTGTCGGAAGGCGGGCGTCTCCCCTTGAAGGGCGATCTGATCGGTGTCGATTTCGAGCACCTCGAGCTCGGCCCGGGCCCGCTTCATCCAGTCGTCGTAGGCGTTGTTGAGCCGGGTGATGTAGTCGATCTGGATCCCGGCCTCGCTCGCCCGTCCCCGCCTCTCGATCCGCTTCATCAGCACCTCGGGACTCGCCTTGAGGTAGATGACGAGGTCGGGCTTCCTCAGGTAGGAGGCGAGCACCGAGAACAGGGCGGTGTAGTTGCGGTAGTCCACCTCGGTCATCGAACCCTGCTCGTGCAGCGTGCGGGCGAAGATCTCCGAGTCTTCGTAGATAGTGCGGTCCTGGATGAAGGGCAGGGCGCTCTGGCCGATCTGGACCTGAGCCTTGAAGCGCTCGCTCAGGAAGTAGATCTGGAGATGGAAACTCCAGCGGGGCATGTCGGCGTAGAACATGTCGAGGTAGGGGTTCTTGATCACCGGCTCGTAGTAGGCGAGCCAGCCCAGCTCGGCGCTCAGCCGATTGGTCAGCTCGGTCTTCCCCACCCCGATGTTCCCGGCAATTGCGAGAAAATAGCCCTGAGAGGTGACAGGGCCGCCATGAATGTCAGGATCGTGTTCAGAAAGTTTTGGACGCTGCAAAGCGAACCGTCCTCACCAGCCAGGTTGAAAGAAAAAAAAGAGCTCACGAGCCCGAATCGAGAAAATATCCGAACCCCCCCGACGGCGAAAACATCTCATACGGGGCACGCAATGGTAGTTGGGGGGCTAGTTCGATGACACTCGCGTGCGGCCCGCGATGCTGAGAACGACGTCCCCCATTTGAAAGTCACCCCGCTCCGCGAGTGTCCGGAGCGGGGTGAACTGTTTCCGGCCGGTTCGATCGTGGCTGTAGCGCGGCTCAGCCCTCCTCCTCGGTGTCGGCGCCCCCGCCCTCCGGGGCCCCGGCCCGGCGAAAGGAGCCGGCGTCCAGCCCGTGGCGCTTGAGAAGGTCGTGAAGCGTGGGCCGGCTGATGCCGAGATCGCGTGCCGCTCGCGAAACGTTGCCGGCGTTGCGGGTCATGGCCTCGTCGATGCTCGAGCGCTCGGCCCGGTCGCGCGCCGCCTGCAGGGTGCGGGGCGAGTTCTCCTTCACTTCTTCCAGCTCGAGATCCTCGGGCCGCAGCGTCGCGTCCGGGGCCAGGATGACGGCGCGCTGCACGCGATTCTCCAGCTCGCGCACGTTTCCCGGCCAGCGATGCTGCAGGATCGCGCGGAGCGCCGACTGGCTGAAGCCCTTGACCTTCCGCTGGTGGTGCCGCGAATAGAAATCCAGGAAGTACTCGGCCAGCACCCGGATGTCATCGCCCCGCTCGCGCAGCGGGGGCACCGCGATGGTCACCACGCTCAGGCGGTAGAACAGATCCTCGCGAAATTTGCCGGCCGCCATCCCGGCCTGGAGATCCTGATTGGTGGCCGCGACCACCCGAACGTCCACCCGGGTCGACTCGCGCGAGCCGATGCGCTCCACCACACGATCCTGGAGAAAGCGGAGCAGCTTGACCTGAAGCGGCGGCGGCAGCTCGCCGATCTCGTCCAGGAACAGCGTTCCGCCCGCCGCCAGCTCCACTCGCCCTTCACGCGTGCGATAGGCGTCGGTGAACGAGCCACGTTCGTGCCCGAACAGCTCGCTCTCGAGCAGCGTCTCGGGAATGGCGCCACAGTTGATCGGCACGAACGGCGCGTCGCGCCGAAGGCTTGCCTCGTGGATCGCGTGCGCGACCAGCTCCTTGCCGGTGCCGTTCTCCCCCACCGTGAGCACGGTGGCGTCGGTGGGCGCCACCCGCTGGATCAGCGCATAGACCCTGCGCATGGCCTCGGACTCGCCGATCAGCTGGTGATAGCGGCGCGCCCCCAGCCGTTCCGGCTCCTGGGCGCGCTCGATCTTGAGGATGTGAAGCGCACGCTTGAGGATGACCTTCAGCTCTTCGAGCTGGATCGGCTTGGCGTACCAGTCCACCGCACCGCGCCGGATCGCGGCCAGGGCATTCTCGCGCCGGTCGTTCCCGGTCACCATCACCACCTTGGTGAACGGATAACGATCCACGATTTCGTCGAGCAACCGCATGCCTTCCTCGGCGGGCCCGCCCGCCGGGCTCAGGGTGACGTCGAGAGTGACGACGCCGGGAGCGTGGCGCCGGAGCGCATCACGCGCTTCCTCGGCGCTGCCGGCGGTGAACACCTCGTACTCGTCGGCGAGACCCCAGCGCAGCTGGTTGCGGATCGACTCCTCGTCGTCCACGATCAACACGCGTTCAGCGTCCATGCCCGGCCTCGGCGACGGCGGCGACCTGGTTCGGCAGCGTGATCTCGAAGCGCGTGCCGTCGCCCGGCTGACTGGCCACGCGGATGCGACCGCCATGCGCTTCGACGATGCTGCGGGATTGGGCGAGACCGAGTCCCAGCCCCTCGCTCTTGGTGGTGGCGAACGGCCGGAACAAGGCGGTGCGGATGAACTCCTCGCTCATGCCGCGGCCGTCGTCGCGCACCTCGAAGCGAACGCGCCCGCCCCGGCCGTTCTCGGGAGCCTCGACCTCGGCGAGCAGGTCGATGTGACCGGAACCGCTCAGCGCCTCGCGCGCGTTGGTCAGCAGATTGGTCAGCACGCGCTTCATCTGGCGCCGGTCCAGCACCACCTGTTCAGCGGCGCGACAGGTGACCGAGACCTGGATGCCGTCGTGCTCGCCGCGCCGCAATCCGGCGCCGGCCAGCGACTCCTCCACCAGCTGGAGCAGGTCGCAGGGCTCGGGGCGCACTTCCAGACTGCGCCCCACGCTCGCCACCTGCTGCATCAGCTCGGAGAGGCTCGCGACCGTGCGCTCGACCACCGCCAGGGCGTCGCGCTGAAACTCCGGATCGCTCATGTGACGGCGTGCATTCTCGACCACCAGCGAAAGCCCCGAAATGTGATTCTTGATGTCGTGGAGCACGAAGCTCGCGAGCCGATTGAGCGATTCGAGCTGCCGGGTCTCGGCCAGCTGCTCGGCCTGGCGCGCGAACCACAGCGTCGCGGCGATCTGCCGCGACATCGCGCCCAGGAACTCGACGTCCTCCTCCGAGTAGTCCTCATCGGTGCGCTTGGCGGACAGCCACAGCGCTCCGATCAGGCGATCGCCGACCATGAGCGGCGCGCAGGCCGCGGCGTCCAGCGCGCGGATGGCGTCGCGATTCTCGGCCGCGACCGGGATCAGGTCGAGATCGCTCGAGAGCCGATCGAACACCACCGGCCGCCGGGTGCGGGTCATCTCGATCATCAAGGGGTTGTCCGCCGAGAGCTGGGACGGCATCGCCGCGGGCCCATGGATCCGGCGCAGCACGCCATCGGCTTCGTCGAGCAGGTAGACCGCGACGCGATGGGGCTCGAACACCGCCGTGACCAGCTGCTCCACCTGGCGCGAGATCTCCTCGAGTCGCGTTCCCGGCGTGAGCGCTCCGCTCACCCGCTCCCACTCGCGGCGATAGTCGTAGCGATTGGCGTAGAAGTTTCGATCGATGAAGCGTTTGATCGCGCGGCTGCTGCGCGGGCTGACGGTGAGCAGCAGTCCGCCGCCGCCGACCAGCAGGTAGAAGCACAGGCTCACCACGCGCTTCCACTCCGGGGTGAGGACCGGCAGCACCTTCGAGAGCACCGCCATGCTGAGCAGGAAGGCGCCGGCCAGCGTGAGCGAGACCGACGAGTAGTAGATGACCGGACGCGCCAGCGGCACGCTCATGTCGGAGAGCCGGCGGCGCGCCAGCGCCAGCGCCGTGACCACGCCGGCACCGAACAGCGGCACGGAGGTCGCGGCCAGCCATGAGACCCGAATGCCGCCGAACAGCAGGCCGGCCGACACCACCAGCAGCTCGCTCAGGATCGCCACCAGGAAGGCCAGCGCCATGGCCCGCAACCGTCGCTGCAATGTGGCGGTGGCGGAGCGGAGCATGCGCTCCAGATTCATGAGCACCGCCACCATCGCCACCACCAGGTACATCAGGTAGACCTTGCCCATGCCGCCGAGCAGGATCACCGCGTTCCCGCCGAGCCCGACCACTTGGTGGACGATGCTGGGATTGACGGCGAGCGAGAACATCGCCACGCAGCCGATCAGGGCGAGCGCCAGATAGGCGGCCGCATTGCGGATCTGCTCCCACGGATCGGTCCGGGCCAGCACCACGCTCAGCGACAGCCAGAGCCACGAGGCCAGCGCCGAGACTCCGGCCAGATAGGTGGCCCAGTTGCGCGCCGAAGTGGCGTCGCCGGCCTGGAGCATGAAGAGCGTCCCGGTCTGGAACGCGGCGATCGACAGGAACGCCGAGGCGAACAGCAGCGTCGTCAGCCAGTGGCCGCGGCGCAACGTGGCGAGCACGCCGATCACCGTGGCCAGCAGCGCGCTGGCCATCACCAGACTGATCTGGACGGGGGACGAAGTGAGGTCCATCGACGTGCTCCGCTACGAAACCGGTCGGCCGAGCGCCCTGCCGGCCTCTCGCCGGATGTCCGGGTCGGGAGACCGCTCGGCTAGAATCTGCCACAAGCCGCCCGCCAGCGCCGCATCGTGCAGGTCGGCTCCGGCCCGGCGCGCCGCCTCCGCACCGAGCCGGGCGCCCGCCACCGTGACCGGAGCCGCCGCCCACAGTCCGCGCAGGGTTTCGGCTGCGTCGCGCACCCGGTCGTCGGCGAGCTGCACGGAAGCGCGCGCCTCGAAGCAGCGCAGCCGGACCGCATCGTCGTGCTGGGTGGAGATCAGGAGATCGAGCGCCGCGAGCCCGTGATCGGCCTCGATTCGCGCCAGCTCCGATTCGCCCAGCTTGCGGTAGTGCTCCACCACCCGCGTCCAGGCTTCGAGCGCCAGGGGATGCGTGGGTTGCGCGGCACACAACGCGCCGAACTCGGAACGCGCCTGCGCCCAACGGTCGAGCCGCTCGAGGATCAGGGCGCGCTGGTATCTCGCCCCCGCGGTGGCCTCGTCGTTGTGCGGAAATTCACTCACGATGCCGGCGTAGACGTCGAGCGCCGAGTCGGGCTCCCCACCGCGCTCGAAGCTCCGGGCGAGCAGCTCGAGCGCCCGCAGCCGTGGCGGCCCATCGAACTCGGCGCCCCAGCGCGCGTAGACCCGCGCCGAGTCGGCCCGTCCCGCTTCGAGCTCGCGCTCGCCGAGCTGAATGATGCGCGACGCGCGGGCGGTGTCGGCCCCGCCGGCGCTCAGCGTCTCCCGCCAGGCATCGAGTGCCCCTCCGACGTCACCGCGCAGCTCCCGGCCGCGGGCGATCGCGTCGAGCAGCGCGACCGAGGCCGAGGAGCCGCTCACCCGCCTCATGGACGATTCGAGCCGGAGCTCGGCCGCGACCAGCGTCGAGTCGCGACGCGCCCGATCGCCGCGCTGCTCCCAGATCACGGCCAGGGCGAGCGGCGCCTCGAGCACCGCCGGGCGGACCTCGTCTCGAGCGGAGTCGAGCGGGGCGAACTCACGGGCCATACGCTCCCATGCGCGCATCGCGCCTTCGCCGTCACCGTTCGACTCCAGCGCGTCTCCCAGGTGCTCGAGGGCGTCGAGCCTGAGGCGATCGTAGTCCGGCCATTCCTCGATGACCCGACGGTATCCCGACAGCGCCTCGGCGGAACGCCCCTGCAGCTCGGCCAGTCGCGCCAGCGCCAGCGTCGCGCGGCCCGAGATCTCGGCGATCTCGCGCGCCATCGGCTCCCTCCGCGCCACCCACGCCTCGGCCGGGAAGATGCGAGCGATGCGTGCGAAGGCCGATTCGGCGCGGCGATAGTCCTCGGGGCGCGCGACCCGCGGATTGACGAAGATCCGCGCCACCTCGCGGTCGGCCTGCCAGAACGCGCGCTCGGCCTGCCAGCGCTCCCACAGCAGCTGATGGCCGCAGCCGGCGAGGAGCACGGCGAGCAGCGCCGCCCCCATCAGACGCGCCGGAGTCCTCATGCTTCGTCGTCCGGGCGGTCGAGAGCGCTCAGGAAGATCAGGGTCGCGCTGCCCGTGAGCAGGAACCAGTTGAGCAGTCCTCCGGCCACTTCGAGCAGCGTCAACCAGCCGACCAGCTCGGGTCGCCCTCGCGCCACCACCAGGTCGTCCTGCCCGGAGAGCCAGTGCAGCGGGAGCAGGAGCAGCAGCGTGAGAGCCCCGACCACGCATGCCGGAACGAAGCCACGGCGCCAGGTGGAGGGAAGTTCGCGCAGCGACTCGAGCGCGCTCCTCCCCTTGAGCATCACGAGAGCGGCCGCGTAGAAGAACGACGCCTGCAGCGCCAGCGAGCCGCCGGTGACGCCGAGCTCGGCGGCGCGCGTGATCAGTCCCGCGCCGCCACGGTGCGCCAGCCATGCGGAAACGCCCAGCGAGATTCCGGTCACCAGCACATTGAAAGGCAGCTGCACCAGGATCAGCGCCGGCGAGCGGCGCAGGCCCTGGGCGAGCGCCTCACCGACGCGCGGCGTTTCGCCCCGGAATTGTCCGGCGAACAGTGGCGTGGCGATCCCGATCGCGACCGAGCCGAGGAGCGCTCCCACCGCCACGTCGGCGCGATCGAAGAACTCCGGCATCAATTCGAACACGCGCGGATAGTGGAGCGCCGGCTCGCCGGCCAGCCTCGAGAGCAGGGGCGCCATGAACCACGAGAACGCGGGGTGCGCGAACTGCCAGAGCGCGACCACCACCAGCACCTCGACGGCGCCCAGCATCAGCCACGGCGCCCACAGCCGCGGACGGAACAGGGCCAGCACCGTGAAGCGCAACGCCTGGATGCCGAGGGCCACCTGCTCGAACAGACTCATCCGCGGCGCGCCGCCCCGGTGCTGTCGGCGAACACCCGCGGCAGCACGCGAGCCACCTCGGTCGCGAAGGCCTGCAGGCGCGAGGTTGCGGCGCCCTCGTCGTCGTCGCGAATCGGCGTCTCGACGCGCACGAACGCGCCCCACGACCGGTTCTCGAGCATCCCGGACATCGCCATGCGCCGCCGGAATTCGGCGACATCGTGCGTGTCGAGCCCCTCGGTGGTCCACCAGTAGGCGACCAGTCGCGGGTGTTTGGGCCGCGACGCCACGAACCAGTTGGCCACGATCTCCCCGTGCGCCCCGGTCGCGATCGGCGCCTGATGCTCACCCTCGATGATGTAGCCCTGCGACTCGTAGCAGAGGTGCGGGTCGTGCGCTCCGTAGCGGCGATTCTGGTGATAGACGATGCACAGCCAGACCAGCTGGTCGCCGCGCGTGTATCTGCGGATCATGAGATCGTCGGCCTTCAGCTCCTCGACCACCGCGTCCTCGAACGAGAGATCGGTCCCGTTCCAGTCGCCCAGCACCTGCGGCACCCGCGACAGCACCGCGCGGCCGAGGGCCAGGTTCACCGGCGGATGCGCCAGCACATAGATCGCCGTGAGCAACAGCAGCACGAGCGAGAGCAGGTAGCGCTTCATCGAGCCATCGCCTCGAGCGCGGGCGGCCGCGGCTCGTGCGCGCGCGGCTCGAGCAGCGCGCGCGCTCCCAGCAGCGCCAGCACGGCCAGCGCGTACAGCAGGTAGCCGGAAACGTCGTGCACCAGACCGCCCGCACGCTCGACGCCGAGGTAGTGCCCGATGACGATCAACAGCGTGATGCGCGCCGCGTTGGCCAGCACCGCGATCGGCAGGGCCAGCGCGAACAACGACGCCCGCCGCCACCAGGCCCCTCGCTGGATTCCCGCGAACAGCGCGCCGGTGGCGAGCAGCGCGATCAGGGAACGCAATCCGCTGCACGGGTTCTCGATCCGCAGCTCGCCGCTCTGAAGGTAGAGCGTCATCCCGTCCCGGAGCAGTGACGCGCCCAGCCATTCCGCGGCCCGAGTCGAGATTCGCACCGTGATCTCCTTGAGCGCGAAGCTCAATTGGTTCACGAACACCGCCGGGAAGGGCAACATGAACGCCAGAAACGCGAGCGGAAAAGCAAGCGCGCGCGTCCAGGCCGCCCCGAGCAGCGACAGGCTCAGGCCGAAGAGGAGCCCCAACGCCGACCAGCCCTGCAGCGCGAGCACGTCGGTCCGGATGCCGACGATCTGCAACGCGCACGCGGCCGCGACCAGCAGGAGCCCCGAGGCGCGACCTTCGATGGGAAGCCGCGCGAGCTTCTTCCGGCGACTCCACACCAGCACCGCGCTCACCACCGGCACCAGCGGCCCGTGCGAGTAGTTGTCGTTGTGGAGCCAGGTATCCCACAACGCGGCGAACGTCCGGCCGTAGGCGAGGGCGAACAACGCAGCGACGGGGAGGGCCGCGAGCCAGATCCGCGCTCGCGCCCCGGGCGGATTGCGGTGGGACTCGCCGGCCGCGGAAGTGGGGGTCGCGCTCACGGGGTTCAGTAGACTCCGCGGGAGGAAAACAGCGTGATCAGCGTGCGTACCAGGATCGAGACGTCGAGGCCGGGATTCACGTTCTCCAGATACCAGCGGTCGTAGCGCACCTTTTCCTCGATGGCGAGCTCGTCGCGACCGTTCACCTGCGCCCAGCCGGTGAGCCCGGGCCTCAGAGCGTCCACACCGGCCTGCTGGCGGAGCGCGATCAGATCGTACTGGTTGTAGAGCGCCGGACGCGGCCCCACCATCGTCATGTCGCCCTTGAGAACGTTCCAGAGCTGCGGCAGCTCGTCGAGGCTCGCGCGGCGCAGCCAGAAGCCGAGCCTCGTCACCCGGCTCGAGCCGGGACCGAGCAGATGCGAAGCCAGGTCGGGCGTGCCCACCCGCATGGTACGGAACTTCACGATTTCGAACTCGTGCGAGCCTCGCCCGATGCGACGCTGCCGAAACAGCGCCGGCCCCGGCGAGTCGAGCCGGATCGCGATCGCGATCAGCAACATCAGCGGCGCCGCCACGGCCAGTCCGAGGGTCGCGCCGAACACGTCCGCGGCCCGCTTCACGCCGCCATACGCGCCGGCCGGCAGCGGCGCGATCGGTCGCGGCCCGGGACGAGGAGCGTCTTCCAGGGCCCGGCTCACGCGACGTGCTCCGCCTCGCCGCTCGCGCGTCGTTCGCCGGGTGCGCGCCGCGCGAGGCGCTCGCGGTACAACGCTTCGGTCTCGCGCACCATGCGCTCGGCGGTGAATCGCGAGCGCCAGCGCTTCTCGGCCGCGGCTCCCATCGCGCGCGCGCCGGCCCGGTCGGCGATCAGCGCGTCGAGCGCGGCGGCCATTCCCGCGGGGTCGTGAACCGGAACCAGTCGTCCGCTGACGCCGTCCTCGATCGCCTCGCCGTTGCCACCCACTCGGGTTGCGACCGCCGGGATTCCCGCCCGCATGGATTCCAGCAGCGAGATCGACAGCCCTTCCCGCTGCGACGGCAGCGCGTACACGTCCGAGGCCGCGTAGAGATCGGCGACGTCGAGACGTGCGCCCAGGAAGCGCACCCGCTGGCCCAGCGCCAGCTCGCGCGCGCGCCGCTCGAGGTCCTCGCGCAGCGGGCCCTCGCCAGCGAGCAGCAGGCGCGCCTCGCGTTGCTGGAGCCGCGCCATGGCCTCGAGCAGCACGTGCTGGGATTTCTGGCGGGTCAGGCTGCCGACCGCGATCACCAGCGGCGTCTCTGCGCCGAACCCGAGCTCGGCGCGCACCGCTTCGCGCGGACGTGCCGGGGGCGCTTCCGAGATCCCGTTCGTGATCACGATGAAGCGCTCGCGCGCCCAGCCCAGCCGCGAGACGTGGCTCTCACGCACCGCCTCGCAGACGCAGATGACCCGATCCGCCATCCAGGTGCCGGCGCGCTCCAGCGCCGGATAGATCGGCGAGTGCCGGCCCGGGGCGTGCAGGCTGTGCTCGGTGCGGATGCCGACCGGAACGCCACTCCAACGCGCCGCCGCGAGGCCGTAGAGCCCCCCGGTGGGATTGTGGCCGTTCACCACGTCCACGCGCTCCCGGCGCATGAGCGCGATCAGAGCCTGGAGTCCGCTCCAGCGCGCGCCGCCCTTCTCGAGCAGGAAGACCCGCGCTCCGGCGACGCGCGCGGCCTCGAGCGCCGGCCCGCCGCGATTGAGCGCGCAGATCAACACCTCGACGCCGGGCCCGGCGCGCCGGGCGTGCTCGACCAGCAGCGACTCGGCGCCGCCCTGATGCATGGCCTCGATCACGTGCAGGACGCGCATGCGCTTCACGACGCCGCGGCCGATGGGCTCAGGGACGCCCCGTCGGTCTCGAACAGGTTCCACAGCCGCTCGAAGTTCGCCTCGGCGTCGAACTCGCTGAGGATGCGACCGCGCGCCGCCTCGCTCATCCGATCGAGACGCGAGGGATCGCGCAACAGCGGCTCGACCGCGTCGGCGAGCGCCACCGGGTCGTCGGGCGGCGCGAGCACGCCGTTCACGCCCGAAGTGATCGCCTCCTCGAGGCCCGCGGCGCGCGTTCCGGCGCACGGAAGGCCCATGGCCAGCGCCTCCACGATCACGTTGGGAATGCCGTCGCGCCGCCCGTTGGCGAGCACGCGGCTCGGCGCGAGCAGCAGCCAGGCGCGTTGGTAGAGCGGCAGCAGCTCGCCCTGCTGGAGCCAGCCGCGGAATTCGACCTGGTCGGCGACGCCCTGCTCGCGCGCCAGGCGCTCGAGCAGCGGTCGATCCGGACCATCGCCCACGAACTGCAGGCGTGGCACCAGCCCGCGGCGCTTGAGCTCGCCGAGGGCTCGCACCGCGGTGTCGAAGCCCTTGGTCTCGGCCAGCCGGCCGACCGCGAGCAGCAGCGGGTCGGCGCCGCGCGCTCGGCCGGCGCCGTTGAAGCGCGAACGATCCACGCCGTGGTAGATCCACTCGACGCGCGCCGCCGGGCCGGCCAGCTGGCGCAGCATGTCCCGGTTGCCGCGCACGCAGGTGGTGACGAAATCCGCCGCCAGCGTCTTCTCGCGAAGAAAAGCCTGGGTGCGATAGAGATCGGAACCGGCGTGGCCGGCGAGGCTGAAGCGCCGCCCGGTCAGGCGCGCGGCGAGATAGGCCACGGTGGCCGGGAAATGCGCCCACGCGCCGTGGACGCGCTCGAGGTTCTCCCGCTCGACCAGCGTCGCCACGCGGGCCGCGGCCGGCAGCCAGAAGAGGTGGCCGGCCAGCGCGTAGAGCGATCCCCGCGAGGCCCACATCACCCGCGCGAATTCGGGGAACAGCACGCGTGGCCGGCGCAGCGACCACGCGAACAGCGCCACCCAGGCGCGGAGATCGAAGGGTGATCCGACAAAGGTGGTGAGCGGAATCAGCGCGGCGTGATCCGACTGGTAGTTGCCCCGAAGCGGGCGCAGCGTGAACACGCGGATGCGCGCGCCGCGGCGGTGGAATCGCGCCACTTCCCCTTCCAGGAACGCGGCGAAAGTCGGGAAGGTGGTGGTGACGTAGGCGATCGATTTCACGGCCGCCGCTCCCCGTCGACCGCTCGCCGGTAGAACTCCTCGTGGCGCCTGACCATGGCATCGATGCTCATCTTCTCCTCGGTGGCACGGCGCGCGGCCTCGCCCCGCCGGCGCGCCTCGTCGGGATCCGCCAGCGTCTGCTCGAGCGCGGCCGCCAGCGCGGCCGGATCGGCAGGCGGCACGAGCCAGCCGGTGACGCCGTCCTCGAGCACCTCGGGCGTGCCGCCGACCGCGGTCGCCACCGACGGCCGCCCGGCGGCCATCGCCTCCAGCAGGGCGTTGGGGATGCCCTCCTCGCGCGAGGAGAGCACGAACACGTCCATGGCCGGGAGCAGGCGCTCGACATCCGCGCGCTCGCCGAGAAACGTGGTGCGCGCCGAAACTCCCAGCTCGCGCGCGCGCTGCTCGAGGGCCTCGCGCTCCGGGCCGTCGCCGACCAGCGCCGCGTGGAAGCGACGTCCCGAGCGTTCGAGCGTCGCCAGCGCTTCGAGCAGCGTGCCGTAGTCCTTGCGCGCCGCGAGGCAGCCCACGCTGCCGATCACGAGCTCGCCATTCGCAGCGCCCAGGCTCGCGCGGTCGCCGCCCGCGTGCGCGAATCGCGAGAGATCCACGCCGTTGGGGATCACCGTGATCCGAGCCCGCGGCACCCCCATCGCCACCACGGTCTCGGCCACCTTCTCGCTCACCGCAGTGACGTGCGAGGCGTTCCGGTGCACCCAGCGCTGGACGCGAACCTGGCGTGGAGTTTCGAACGCATCGATGTTGCGCTTGGCCACCGCCACCACCGGAACCCTGGCCGCGCGGCCGGCCAGCACCGCGAACAGGTTCGGGCCGAACAGATAGCCATGAATCACATCGGGCTTCGACCGCCGCGTGACTCGGATCAGTCGCAACAGGCCGCGGAACCCGGTCCAGTCGTAGACCCGCTTCCCCACCTTCAGCTCGTGGACCGGCCAGCCCAGCGCCTTCACGTCCGGCCAGAAGCGGCCTTCGGCGCGAAAGCAGGCGATCTCGACCGCGAACTTCGTGCGATCGATGCGCGACCACAGCTCGAGCAGGTGTCGTTCCGCACCACCGGCGGCGAAATTGCCGACCACGAACAGGAGCCGAACCGGGCGCGCGCTCATGCCGCAGCCTCCACGCGAGAGCGCAGCCCGTCAAAGGCCCCGCGCACCTCGGCGAGCGTGAGACGCGTCGAAAAGACGCCGGTGGGTCCGAGGCAGGCGCCCTCCGACAGCCCGCGGCGCGGGAGCCGCAGCCGATCCGCGCCCGGGGTGACGTCGCCGCGCGAGGTCGTGACCGCGTGTGCCAGCCGCGCGTCGCGGACGATCGCGACCGAGCGCTCGTCGAGATCGCCGCCCGGGTATGCGAATCCGGTCGGCGGGCTTCCGAGCCGCGATTCGATCAGGCGGATCGAGCCCTCGATCTCGCGTCGCTGCCCGGCCGGATCGAGCAGACTCAGATGGGGATGGGTGAGCGTGTGGGCGCCGATCTCCATGCCGGCTTCGAGCAGCCGCGCGGCCTCGCTCCAGTCGGCGAACTCGCAGGGCGCTTCGCCGGCGGCGGCCGTGGCTTCGCGCAGGCGCTCGAGTGATCGGGCGCGAGCCTCGGTCGGCACTCTCATTTCGGGCAAGAGCTTCCTCAACGAATCGGCGCGGTCCCGCGGAGTCGCGAGCCGCAGCGACACGACCCGCCCCTGATCGGACGTCCAGCGACACTCGGGAACCCGCGCGTGCTCGAGCGCGTACGCCAGTTCGTCCCACCAGGCGGGCCGGCGAGCGTCGATCCATCCCGCGGTGAGATAGAAGGTGGCTCGCGCTCCCGCGGCCTTCAGCAGCGGAAGCGCCCGCGACACGTTATCGGCGTAACCGTCGTCGAAGCTCATCGCCACCCAGTGGCCGGTGCGCGACTCGGCGAGCCGCGCGAGGCCCTCGCTCACCGTGAGCGGCGCGAGGCCGGCAACCGACAGCGCGCGCAGCTGTGACTCGAGAACCGAGGCGCTCACCCCCAACCGGTAGAGTGGCCGCTCATGGTCGTCGTATACGCGGTGATGGCGCACGATCGTCAACCTCGGCACGCTCCGCGATGAGCGCGGCCACAGGCTCAGAAGCCAGCGTAGCAACCGCCCGCTCATGCCGGCCTCTTCTTCGCCTCGTCCACGACGTCGGTCACCAGCGCAGCGGCCACCCAGAAATTGCCGCCCAGCGTGACCGGAAAGAATCGGTCGCCGAACATGCAGGAGACCGCCATGGCCAGCGTCGCGCCGCACAGGCCAAGCGCGAGCTGGCGACTGAAATGGTCCCCGGCCACCCGCATGCCGGTCGCGCCCAGCGACCAGCAGGTCCACAATGTCCACAGGAACAGCGCGAGGCCGCCGATTCCCATCTCGCCGAGGAAGCGCAGGTAGCTGTTGTGGGCCGAGTCCTTGATGTCGAGTGCCTGAGTGGTGCTGATCATGGCCAGCACGTTGTTCAATCCGGTGAATCCCACGCCTTCGATCGGGTGGTCGGCGAGCAGGTCGCCGATCGCCTTCCAGGTCGCCACGCGCTCGGCGGACGAATTCTCCAGCTCGGCTTCGTCCGAGTCCTCGCTCTGCACTCGCGTTCCCACCACGCGCTCCTTGAGGAAGTCGGGCGCCCAGGCCGGGCTGCTGATCACCGCGACCAGCAGCAGCACGCTCAGCACCCTCGACGACCGCAGCGCCACGTAGCCGAGCGCCAGCCCCAGCGCGAGGATGCCGCCGCGCGACACCGTGAGCACTTCGGCCGCGCAGCCGGACAGCACCGCCAGCGCCACGATGCCCCTCGCCCACCACCGCCGGAAGCCGAAGAACGCCGCGGCCGCGAAGGCCGTGAACATCGCCAGAAACGCCCCCAGATCATTGGGCTGGGAGATCGAGCCGCTGGCACGGCCGCGGAAGTTGCGGCCCATCTTGATGGTCATCAGCGCCTCGGCCATCAGGCCGAGCACCACCGCCCAGGTCATCAATCGACGCTGACGATCACCGCGGATCATGGCGAGTGCGATGAAGAACACGCTGAAGCACATCGCGGTTCGAAACAGCTCGATGCCGGCCTTGCCGGCGTCGTACTCGTACCCCGTGGGATAGGCCTCGCCGCGGAAGATGGAAATGCCGGCGAGCCCGAGGATGCCGAGCAGGCACCAGCCGACCGCGCCGTTGCGGAACACCGGCTGGTGCTGGAGCACCCGGGGCAGGGTGAAGCTGAAGAACACCGAGACCATCAGGATGTTGAGCGTGTTCACGCCCGGAATCGGCATCTTCGGCAGCCAGAGGATGAACGGGGTGAGCAGCGGCACGGTGAACAGCCCGACGTGCGGCACCAGCAGAATGGACGCCAGCAGCGAGCCGCCGACCGTGAGCTTCACCAGCCGATGAGGATCCTGCTGCAGGTGGTAGTCGAGGAACACGTAGGCCCCGACCACCAGCACCGCCAGCGCAATCCCCACCATCAGCACGATCACGCTCGAG
This sequence comes from Candidatus Sulfotelmatobacter sp., assembly GCA_035498555.1. Classification (NCBI taxonomy): domain Bacteria; kingdom Pseudomonadati; phylum Acidobacteriota; class Terriglobia; order Terriglobales; family Candidatus Korobacteraceae; genus Candidatus Sulfotelmatobacter; species Candidatus Sulfotelmatobacter sp. Next base: position 41,735 of record DATKAB010000045.1, on the reverse strand, counting down.
AAGCTGCGCGCCTGACGCTGCGCGTCGGTGCGCGCCTGCTCGATGGTCGTGATCGGGCGCCCGCGAGGCTCGACACTCACGACTTCACCCCTTCCGCGGCCGCGCTGCGCAGAGCCACGCGTCGCTGCCGGCCCATGGGAGCCACCACCGGGCGCGTCGCCCAGGTCTGTCGTCTGAGCCGACCCAGCAGCGACGGCGGAAGCAGGCTGGCCATGGCCAGCAGCGACACCGGCAGCGCCCGCTCGGGGAACAGCCACGCGCCGGAAAGATGGCCGCGCGCCGCGGCCGGCTGGCCTTCGCGCAGGGCCGCCACCGCCAGCTTGTAGCGCGCGAGCGCCGCGCGATGGCGCGCGCGCCGGCGCAGCCCGGGTGCGAGCTCGCGGTCTTCCGCAAGGCGCGAGAACAGGGTGACGTCTCCCATCAGTCGGGCGCCGAGCTGGCGCGTCAGCCCGCCAGCGCGATGCTGGTAGCGCACCAGCGAGCGAGCGCTGGCCGCGACCGTCGCACGCCGCGCAAGGCGAATCCAGAGATCGAGGTCCTCGGCGTGGCTCAGGTGCGTGTCGAACCCGCCGGTGGCCTCGAGCAGCTCGCGCTTCACCACCACCGACGAGGTGAGGATGAAGTTCACCTCGATCAGCGCGGCGACCGGTCGTCCGACGTAGTCGTCCTCGAGATCCGCCCACATCGAGAGCCAGGAAGGATGCAACGCCCCCTCGAGCGTGCGGAACGCGCCGTCGCTGAAAAACCAGGCGGCTTCGGGCACGGCGCCCAGGTGTTCGGCGGCAACCGCGAGCTTGTCCGGATACCAGAGGTCGTCGGCGTCGAGGAACGCGACCCATGGCGCCCGACTTTCGCGCCAGGCGGCATTGCGGGCGGCAGCCGCGCTTCCCAGCTCGCGCCGCGCCACGCGCACGCGCGAACCGAAGCGTGCCTCGATCGCCGCGCCGGTGCCGTCGCTCGAGGCGTCGTCGATCACCACGATCTCGCGCGGCGGGAGCTTCTGCGCCAGCGCGGATTCGACCGCCTCGAGCACGTCCGGCAGCCCGTCGTGCGCCGGAATCGCCACCGCGAATTCGAGCGGCGCGCTCACGGCGCCGCCTCGGGCGAGTTGGCGATGCGGGGCGAGCCGGCACGCGCCCCTCCCACCGCGCGCTTGAGCAGCCCCGATCGCATCAGCGGCCGGAGCGCGGCTCGAGGCGCGAGGCTGCCACCCCACGCCAGCACCCGCCGCCGCAACGGACCGTGGCGGCGCGCGTCGGCGAGCAGCGCGCGAGCCTCGTCCACGCGCCCATCACGCAGGCAGACGATGGCGAGGTCGAACGCGATCGCCGCGGCGCGTTCGGCGCCCCGCCGCTGCAGCCCGGGATCGCGCCGGAACTCGCCGTTCGCCACGCGCCGCATCAGCGCGAGATCGTCGCGATAACGGGGCTCGAGCCGCCGCGAGAGTTGACCGGCACTCGACCAGTAGTGGATCAGCGGCTCCGCCAGCATGCCCCCCGGATGGCGCGAGGCCAGCTTGAGCCACAGCGCGTAGTCCTGCGAATAGGGAATCGCGAGATCGTACCCACCCGACGCCGCGTAGGCCTCCCGCTCGATCAGCATGCTGCTCACCAGCGGAAAACAGCGCTCGATCAGCAGCGGCAGCAGATCGCCGTGCAGCTCGTGCACCGGATGGAAATAGTCCGAGAACCACGAGTCGCGGATCACGCCTTCGGCCGAGACGTAGACGCCGTCGGTCCCGCACCAGCGGAGCTCCGGGTGGGCCTCCAGGAACGCCACCTGTCGCGCGAGCTTCGCGGGCTCCCACCAGTCGTCGGCGTCGAGCACGGCCAGCCAGTCGCCGGTCGCGGCCTCGAACGAAGCACGGCGGCTGGGGGTCAGCCCGCGATGCGGGAGTCTCAGTACACGCACGCGCGTGCCATAACGGCGCTCGATCAATGCGACGGTGCCGTCCTCGGAGCCGTCGTCGGCCACCACCACTTCGTCGGCGGCGCGCGTCTGCGCGAATACGCTGTCGAGCGAACGCTCGATGCACCATTCGGCGTTCCAGGCGCTGAGCAGCACACTGACCCGCATCATGCGCCTCCCGCCACCGGCGCCCGTCCGATCAGACCCGAGAGCATGCGCCCCCAGCGCGCACGTTCGGGCGGATCCACCACCCCCCACCAGGCGCACGCCGCGAACACCAGCCAGCAGCCTCCGCCCGACAGCGCGAGAGGAATCCACCCCATCGGATGCCACAGCGCGTTGACCGCGGCGGCCGGCAGGAGGAACGCGAGGCTCGCGATCCCGGCTCGCCCCATGCCCTCCCAGAGGTAGCGTGCCACCGAGAGTCCCAGCTCGCGGCACGCGTACACCGCGGTCGCGACTCCCGAGAGCAGCGCGAGCGGCACCGCCGTCCCGAGCGCGACGCCGGCCAGGCCCCAGGGATGCACCCACCACAGCGACAGCCCGAGGTTGACGAGCGCGTTGGCGAGCGAGAGCGCCACCACGCCATGGTGCCGGCTCACCCCGAACAGCAACGCCGAAGCCGTGGATTGCGGCAGCGACAGCAGCGTCGGCAGCGTCAGGATCGCCAGGACCTGCCCGGCCGAGGCCTGCGGGCCGTGCGCGGTGAACAATCGCAGCCAGGAATGCGCGGTGGCGTACTTCGGCCCCACCCAGGTGACCAGGAAGTTCTCGCCGAAGATCAGGAGTCCGAACAGCACCGGCCAGCTCAGCAGCACCGAGTACTTGGCGCCGGCGAGCAGCATGGCGTGGAGCTGGGTAGTCTCCCCGCGGGTCTCCATCTCGCTGGCGGTGGGCGACAGCACGAACGTGGCCGAGTAGACCATCGAGCGCACGTTCTCGACCAGGCCGGCAGCGAGCGCGAACGGCGTCACCGCCGCGGCGCTGAGGAAGGCGGTGATCACCAGCGCGTCGGTCTGGAAGGCGATGCTCGAGGCCAGCGCGCCGACGAACGCCACCCCGCTGTAGGCGCCGATCACGCGCAAGGTCGCGCGGTCCACCCGGCTCGGGCCCAGATGAAGACCGGGCAGCAGCCGGAGCGCCAGCGCCATCGAGAGCGCGTGACCCAGCAGGTTCATGATCAGCGACGCCCATGCCAGCTGCACCAGGCCGCCGCCCATGCGCAGCACCGTGACGAACACCAGCGCGCGCAGGACCGCGATGCCCATGCCGATCGCGTTGCCGAGGTCATAGCGCTGAAGCCCTGAAAGCACGGCGCCGAACACGCCGAGCGGGAATCCGAGTGCCACCGATCCCCCGGCGATCATCACGACCTCGAACAGCTCTCGCCCCGGGATCGCGCTCACCGAGAACCAGCGGTGGAACTCGCTCGCCACCACCACCGTGACCAGCAGCGTCAGCACGCCGGCGATCGAGAACAGCCCGAGCGCGCTGCTGATGGTCCGCTCCAACGCCTCGCGGTCGCCGCGGGCGTGGTCGCGCGAGACGTAGCGCACCAGCGACGGCCGGATGCCCTGATCGATCAGGCCGAAGTAGCCCGTGAACGAGAAGACCGTGATCCACAGCCCGTAGTCGCGATCGCCCAGCAGATGCACCATCACCGGCGTGATGAGGAAGCCCATCAGGCCGCCGAGGAGCAGGCGCAGGTAGTTGGTGACGACGTTTCGCAGGACGCGGATGCTTCGCACGTCGCGGATCCTCCGAAGCGACTAGTCTCTGCCTGAAAGCGCCACGCCCGCGCTCGGGACCGGCGGGCGGGCCCGCCGCCTAGTGATCTCCGCCGCCCGCGGCCTCGGAGGAATACCCGTAGGTGTTGGCGCGATAGCCGTAGTACTGCGGCAGGATCTCGCCCACGTCGTTGAGCAGGACGCCGAGCAGGTTTTCCCGCGCCTCGCGCTGAACCTTGACACCGTACTCGGCCGCCTTGCGCACCGTGCTGCCGGCCTTGATCACGTACAGCACGCCTTCCACCGCGCGGCCGAGGATCAGCGCGTCGGGCACGGCGAGATTCGGCGCCGCGTCGATCAGCACCAGCGGATAGCGCGAGCTCGCCTCCTCGAGGAACCATTCGACGCTGGCGGTGTCGATCAGCTCCGAGGCCGGCCGCTCGCTACGTCCGGCCGGGAGGAAGTCGAGCCCCGGCTGCACGGTGGCGCGGATGAATCGCTCGTCGAAATTCCGATGCTGGAGCATCTGCGCCAGCCCCCAGCTCGCGCCCGGCAGGCCGAGAGCGCGATGGAGCGAGGGGCTCCGCAGATCGAAGTCCACGAGCAGGATCTTCTCGCGCAGCTCGCGGGCCAGAGTCAGCGCCAGGCACGCCGTGCTGGTGGTCTTGCCCTCGCCGCGCGTCGCGCTGGTCACCGCGATGGTGCGCGGCAGCGATCGGCCGCGCGTGCGCGCCAGATTGAGATAGATGCGGCGGAACTCCAGGCCGAGTGGACTCTCGACCTTGAGACGATGCAGCAATCCGCGATCGCGCGCCGGCGTGGCCGGAGCGACGCCGGGCGTCGCCGGAGTGCCGCGCGAACGCCGCGAGGAGCGCTGCAGCTCCTCGACCCGGGGGATCGCGCCCACCACCGGCAGACCCAGCAGGCTCTCCACTTCCTCGGCGTTCTTCATGGACTGGTCGTGCTGCTCGACGAACAGGATCGAGCCCACGCCGATCAGGCCGCCGACCAGGAACGAGAGGAGGATCAGTACCGGACGATTCGGCTTGCCCGGAGTGCGCGGCAGGTTGGCCGGCTCCAGCACCTCGAAATGGCCGCTGACCTTGGCGTTCTGGAACGCCTCCGAGATCTGCGCCGCCGCCGACTGCTGCAGGAACGAGTTGTAGAGCGCGCGCGCGTTGTCGGCCTCCTCCTGCAGGTGCGCGATCGCCAGGTCCTGATCGGGTCCAGAGACCGTGCGTTTCTCGTAGGTGTCGATCTCGTCCTTCAGAAAGTCGCGACGCGACTGTCGCGCCTCGACGTCGCCCTGGGCGAGGCGATAACGGACCAGCAGATCGCGCGAGTCCGGCCCGAGCGTGGGCAGCGCGCGCGCGGCGTTGTTGGTGAGCTCGGTCTCGAGCTCGGCGACCTTGCGGCTGATGTCGAGCCGCGCCGAGGCGCCGCCGTCCGAGGTGGGGCCGAGCTGCACCGTCGCCAGCTGCCTCTCGAGTGAGGCGATCTGCGCGACCAGCCGCGTGGCATTGGCGCTCGAGAGCTGGGCCGGGTCGTTCTCCCGAATCTCGCTCGGGAACTGCCCCTTCAGGCGCGCGGCCAGCTGCTTCTGCTCATCGACCTCGGAATTGGCCTGGTCGAGCAGCGAGCGGGCGAGCTGGAGATTCGATGCCGTGACGACGCCGCCGGTGAGCGTGGTGGCCACGTTCGCGCGACGCGCGGCCTCGAGCTTCGACTCGGCCTCGTCGAGCCGCCGACGATAGATCTGCTGCTGCTCGACGCTGAACTCCTGAGTGGCGCGCACCGCCTCGAGCTGCGCCGCCTTGGAGGACAGCACGAACTGATCGGCGACTCCCTCGGCCAGCTTGCGGGCGCGCGGGGCGCTGTAGTCACCGACCGTCACGACGAAGATGTTCCCACGCTGGCGGCGAATGGTGATGGCTTCCCGCAGGTAATCGATCAGGAACGATTCGATCGATTCGTCCTCCGAGGCGCCGGGAATGTGTCCACCCTGTTTGAGCGCCCACGCTCTCGTCGCCGGATCGCTCTTCAGGCCGGCGGCGGTGATGACGCTGCGCAGGAACAGGCTGCTCTGCACCTCGTCACGCATCACCTCGGCCTGCTGGTCGGAATTGTCGCCGCCCCCGACCATGCCGCCGAGCGGCCCCGACAGCTGGGTCGCCTTCTCGAGCAGCATGGTGGTCGAGCTGAAGTACACGGGTTTGAGCAGGAAGGCCGCGGCGATTCCGAGACCGAGCGCCGCGACCCACGGAATGACCAGCAGCCAGCGGCGGCGCGACGCCACTCGCAGCAGCTCGTGGTAGTCAAAGCTCGATCTCGAGGCGGGTGCGGCTTCGTTCGTCATCGATGCACGTTTCCGTTCAGCAGCTCGACGGCCAGCGCGACGTTGAGGATGTTGAGCGTGATCGGGAGAATGGTGACGAACGCCGCCCAGATCGGATTGGTGTGCCTGGAGGTCACGAACACGACCTCGCCGGGCTTGACCAGCACCGGTTTCCCGCCCGAAATCCACGCCGCGGTGTCGAGATCGTACACCCTCACCTGGGAGCCCTGGTCGGCCTGGGTGATGATGCGGACCTTCTTCAGATTGGCGTTGGGAGTGAATCCGCCCGCCTGCGCCATCAGCACCCACAGATCGAGGCCCGAGCCGGCCGGATAGAGTCCGGGCTTCATCACCTCGCCCATGATCGAGATCGCGTCGCCCGGGCCGCCCGAGTAGGCGCCCCCGCCCGAGGTGTTGACCACCACCGTGTCGCCGGGCTTCAGCTCCGGAAGGTCGGTCCCGATCCCGCTCTGCAGCGCGGTGGCCACGTCCGCGTTGATGACGCGACGGGACTCGCCCTCGCGGCGGAGGATCTGCACCCGCGAAAGATCCGCTCCGGCGACCGCCCCGCCCGCCTGGCTGAGCAGGTCCACCAGCCCGGGCATGGTCTCGAATCCATAGCGGCCCGGTCGGTTGACCGCCCCCACCACGTACACGCTGCGGCTCAGGAACTGGGTGATGGTCACCGTGCAGGTGGTGGTCTGGCGCAGGTAGCTCGAGAGGCGGTCCGCCAGCCGGTCTCCCAGCTGCTTGGCGGTCAGCCCACCCGCCTTCACCTGGCCGATCGGGGCGAAGGTGATGTTGCCATCGGCGCCCACCGGCAGGGTCTTGTCGAGCTCCGGATGGAGCCAGACCGAAACCTGCACCACGTCCTCCGGACCGAGGATGTACTCCTCGGCTCGAGCCGGAATGACCAGCGCGACCATGGCGATCAGCGCCGGCCACCACCGCCACGCGGCTCTGCGGCTTCGCCTCATTGGGTCACTCCTTTGACCGCGGCGCCCGCCGCGATTCTTCCCTGCGGGGCTGGCGAGAGCCGGCGAGGGTTCTGCCAGACCACCCGAACCGTGCGCAACAGGGTACGCAGGTCGAGCAGCAGCGTACGGTGATCAATGTAATACAGATCGTACTGGACCCGGCGGGCCACGCCATCGGCATCCGAGTCCGAGCACAGCGACACCTGCGCGAGCCCGGTCACGCCGGGCAGCACGCTGAAGCGACGGTCGTAGTCGGGAACCACCCCGGCCCAGCGGAGCACGAGTTCCTCCTTCTCCGGCTTGGGGCCCACCAGGGCCATTTCGCCACGGAGAACGTTGAGCAGATAGGGGAGCTTGTCGAGTCGCCGGCGGGCGACGAACCGGCTGAGGGGCCCGAGATCGTTGCGGAATCGCGCGCAGCGGATGGGCGCGCCCAGCAGGTCCTGCGTACGACGCTCGATGCTGCGTCGATCGATGGCGGTGTCGCGGCGAAGCGCGCGGCGCTGCCCGCGCCGGCGCGACATGCCGATGCGCGTCTCGTGGTTCAGCACCTCGCGATGGCCGCGCTGCCGCGCCTCGAACACCAGCAGCGCCCACAGCGGAGCGGCGGCAACCAGCAGCACGCCGGCGAAGGTGGCTTCCGCGACGCGACGCGCCAGTTCTCCCCAGTCGCGCTCGGAGGCGGCCGAGCGGTCGGGCTGAGGCGCACCCGGCAGCTCGACGACCGGCGCCGCCGCTTCCGAGGGCAGCACCGGCGAGAGCTGTGGTTCGACGTACTCGGGGACGAGGCGATGGAGCTGGTGCTTGATGGGCTCGGCCGCGCCGCGGCGCGCCAGCGCGATCAGTTCGTTGACCTCCTGGTTCAGCTCGTCCTCGCGGCGGGCGTCGAGCTCCCAGACCAGAATGCGCTCGTGACGCGTGATGCGGGTGCGCTCGGCGTCGGAGTGCAGCTCTTCGTAGAGCTTCTCGCCCGGCCGGAGGCCGGTGAAGAGGATCTCGATGTCCTCGCCCTCGCGCATGCCCGACATGCGGATCAACTGTCGCGCGAGATCCACGATTCTCACCTGCTCGCCCATGTCGAGCAGCAGGACGTCGCCGCCGCGGCCCATCGCCCCCGCCTGCAGCACCAGACGCACGGCCTCGGGGATGGTCATGAAGTAGCGGCGCGCCTCCGGGTGCGTCACCGTGATCGGTCCGCCGCGCGCGATCTGTTTCTGGAACAGCGGAATCACCGAGCCGTCGCTGCCCAGCACGTTGCCGAAGCGCACCGCGACGAAACGCGTGCGGCTCCGCTGCGAGCGGCTCTGCAGAATCATCTCGCAGACCCGCTTGGAGGCGCCCATGACGCTGGTCGGATTCACGGCCTTGTCGGTGGAGATCAACACGAACTTGACCACGCCGTTCTGATCCGCGGCTTCGACCAGATTGCGGGTGCCGAGAATGTTGTTGAGCACCGCCTCGCGAGGGTTGGCCTCGAGCAGCGGCACGTGCTTGTGCGCGGCGGCGTGGAACACGACGTGCGGGCGGAAGCGGTGGAACGCGAGCTCGACGCCGGCCGCGTCCTGGATGTCCGCGACCACCGGATGAATGCGCAGCGCGGGGTGCTGCGCGACCAGCTCGTGGTGCACGTAGTAAAGCCCGTTCTCGGCGTGATCGAGCAGCACGATCTCGGCGGGCTCGAAACCCGCCACCTGGCGCGCCAGCTCGGAGCCGATCGAGCCGCCCGCCCCGGTCACCATCACGCGCTGGCCGCGCAGGAAGTCCGCCAGCTCGCCGAGGTTGAGCTGTACCGGCTGGCGGCCGAGCAGGTCCTCGATCCGCATGTCGCGCATCTGAGACAGCGTGGTGCGGCCGTGCTGGAGATCGGAGAGGCCCGGCAGGGTCTTGATGCGGATGTTCGCCTCGGCGCAGAAGCGCGCGATCTCGCGGACCACCTTGGCCGGCATGTCGGCGTCGGAGACGACCACCATCTCGGCGCGCGCTTCCTGAATCGCGCGCGACAGGTCGGCGATCGTGCCGCGCACCTTGATCCCCTCGACCAGGCCGCCGGTGAGCCGCGGATCCTCGTCGATGAATCCGACCGGCACCAGGTGGTCGGGCCCCTCGGCGGTGCGGCGCATTTCCTGGATGAGATGAACGCCGGTGGGGTCCGCGCCGACCACCAGCGTGCGCACGGCGCGCGAGCTGCTGATCGGTCCGAGCACGCGCTCGCGCGACAGGCGCCAGGCAAACCGCATCGCGCCCAGGATGACGATCTGCCAGACCCACATCATCGGGATGACGCTGCGCGGGAACGATGGATCGCGGCTGAACAGGTCGATCATGAACAGCGCGAGCGCCGAGAGCGTGGCGCCTTTGAAGACCTGGAAGAGCGTCACGGTGCTCGCGTACCGCCAGAGCCCGTGGTAGAGCCCCGACACGCGGTAGCCGATCAGCGACAGCAGCGTGAACCACGGCGCGACCTGGAGCCAGCCGTGCCAGTAGCGCGCCGGAATGCTGCCCTCGAAGCGGAGCAACAGCGCGATCAAGAAGCAGGCGTTCACCACCAGGGCGTAGCCCAGGGTGAGCAGGAAGAATCTCGGGGTTTGCCTGAGGCCCACGCGCGTCCTCGACGACGCCGGACGCCGGGTTCGCTTGGGGGCCAAATCGGAATTCCCGCTCAAAGAGGGGTCCTTCCCCTCGGGCGGGTCGAACGGGCCCTGACCGGTACGTACGGTGTCGTAGGGACTCCTGCGAGGTTCGTGCCCGAGTGATCGAGGCAGCCCGGCCGGAGGAGGGAGTCGCGTCCTGAGAACCGGCCGGCCTGCCTGCGGGCGAACTTCGCGGAAGGTCCGCCCGTCATGACAAGAACTTCAAGCGTCGAAAGGGTCTGCAAGCTCGGACGAGGGCGATTGTAGGGACCCCCGAACGGGCTGTCAATGGACTGCCCCATAAAGCGTTAGCCCCGTTACGTCATGCAATTTGCGCGTCGCTGTGGCAGATTGCGCAGCGTGTCACGGCTCGCGCTCTGCGTCCCGCGAAGCTTCGGTGGACGCGAGAGTTCCGGCAGCCCCACTCGATGGAGACCTCCTCATGCCCACACCCGAACACCCGGCGCTCGACATGGACGAGCGCCTCGCCCGGCTCGAGCGCCGGGAGGAGCGCTGGGCCGGAATCGTCATCCTGCTGATCCTGCTCGCGGTGCTCGAGGTCGCTCAACGTATTCTGCCCGGCACCGGCGAATACTCGGCGCGCCGCATCGTGCTGCGCGAGCCCGGGCAGCCGCCACGCGCCGAATGGTCGCTGTGGGCGGACGGCACTCCGGCGTTCCGTCTCAACGACGACCGCGGAAAGGCGCGCGCGCTGTGGGCGCTGCGTCGCGACGGAACGCTCAGCCTGCGCATGCTCGACACCCTGTACACGCGCCGCGTCGAGCTGGCGGTGCTGCCCGAGGGAACGCCGCGCCTGTCGCTATTCGGCGCCGACGGCCGCAGTCGCGCGAGCCTCTGGGTTGACGAGAACGACATCCCCCGGCTTCGCACCCTCGATCATCCGGAGAAGTGAAGAAGTGAGCGGAACGAACGCGTGAATCCGTCTCAACGACGGAACCCGCCGGGGCGAAGGAGCCCGGCGGGTTCGCGGCGTGCTGCAAATGGTAGCGCTACGGGGATTCGAACCCCGGTCTGATGGCTGAGAACCACCTGTCCTGGACCCCTAGACGATAGCGCCTCGATTGTCTGGGTGGCGAGCCGCGTCGGCCGCTGCGATGCGAGGTGGCTGCCCGGCAAGGATTCGAACCTCGACTAACTGGTCCAGAGCCAGTCGTGCTACCGTTACACCACCGGGCAGCAGAAACGGCCCGGGAATCTAGCAAAGGCCTCCGGACCCAGCAAGACCGGCGGCCTGTTTCGTTGCCTGGCGCGGGGCCCGCGGATCGCGCTCACGCGCTCGAACCGGCGCGCGCTTCGCTCCATCCTCGCGCCGCCGAGCGGAGTCGCGCCAGACAGCGATCGCGCCCCAACAGCCACATCACCTCGAAGATTCCGGGACTCACCTTCTTCCCGGTGAGCGCCACGCGCGCGATCCCGATCAGCTCGCCGGCCTTGAGGCCGAGCTCGGCGGCGAGCGAGCGCGTCACGCGCTCGGTCTCGGCGAGCGAGAACTCGGCCAGCGCCTCGAGCCGCGAGGCGAGGGATTCGAGACGCGGCCCGACCTCGTCCTTGCCGATCAGCTCGGACCATGCCGTGGGATCCATTTCCAGCTCTTCACGCAGCGCGAATGCGCCGTAACGTTCGGCGTCGGCCAGGGTCTTCAAGCGGTCGCCGATCGAGCCGATCAGCGTCGCCTTCCACTCCGCGGCGCGACCGCTCAGATCGTAACCATGTCGCTCGAGCCAATCGACCGCGAGACGCGTGCGTTCGTCGACACTCATCTGCTTCAGGTACTGTCCGTTCATCCATTCGAGTTTCTCGAGATTGAAGATCGCGGGATTCGTGCCCACCCGCTCGAGCGAGAACACGCGCTCGAGCTCGCCCAGGGTGAACAGCTCGCGCTGTCCGTCGTAGGACCAGCCGAGCAGCGCCAGGAAGTTGACCAGGGCCGGAGCCACGTAACCCAGCTCGCCGAACGCCTCGACCGAGGTCGCGCCGTGGCGCTTCGACAACCGTGAGCCGTCGTGGCCGAGGATCATCGGGACGTGCGCGAAGACCGGCGTCGGCCAGCCGAACGCCCGATACAGCAGGATCTGCCGCGGCGTGTTGGAGATGTGATCGTCGCCGCGGATCACGTGACTGATCTCCATTTCGTGGTCATCGACCACGCACGCGAAATTGTAGGTGGGGCCGCCGTCCGAGCGCAGCAGCACGAAATCGTCGAGCACCTCGTTCTGGAACGCGACTCGCCCGCGCACCACGTCGTCCCAGCCCGTCTCCCCCGACGCGTCGAGCGCGAATCGAAGCGCCGACTTGCGGCCGGCCGCCCGCTGCGCCGCTCGCGCCGCGGCATCCAGCCCGCGGCAGCGGCCGTCGTAACGGGGCGGCTCGCCGCGCTCGAGCTGGCGCTGGCGGCGCGCTTCGAGCTCTTCCGGCGTGCAGAAGCAGGGATAGGCGCGCCCGGCTTCGAGCAGCGCGTCGGCGTGCCGGCGGTAGTACGCGGCGCGTTCCGATTGGAGGTAGGGGCCGTGATCGCCGCCGGCGCCGGGGCCTTCGTCCCAGCCGAGGCCGAGCCAGCGCAGACTCTGGAGAATCCCCGAGAGCGATTCGTCGGTCGAGCGAGCGACGTCGGTATCTTCGATGCGCAGGACGAAGACGCCGCCCTTCGCGCGAGCGAAGAGGTAGTTGAACAGCGCGGTGCGCGCGCCGCCCACGTGCAGGTGACCGGTCGGGCTCGGCGCGAATCGAACGCGGACGCTCATCGAATGTCCCCGGGATAAACGCGGCGGCGCGCCACCCTAGGGGGCGCGCCGCGCGCGGTCAAGCGATGTCGAACGCGCTCACTCCATGACGACGAGCTTGTGTGCGCGCTCTTCCGAGCCGAGGCGGAAGCGGGCGAAGTAGACGCCGGTGCGCGAAACCGAGCCGGCGTCGGAGCGCAGGTCCCAACGTGCGGTGAAACGGCCGGCCTTGGCGGGCCCCGAAGCCAGAGTGCGCACGCGGCGGCCGCTCAAGTCGTAGATCGAGAGGTCGAGCGACTGGCCGGCCCGATCCGACGGAATCGCGTAGTCGAACCGCGTCCCGGTGCGCGCCGGATTGGGCGCCGGGATCGCGAACTCCACCGCCGCGGGCGCCGCACTCGCGGGATCGTTCACACCGGTCAGGATCGGAGTGGTGGCGAGCCCGGTGCGCCGCGCGTCGTGATGGAACTGCGGCCATGGCGGAACGTGTCCCGGCGAGAACTGGAAGTCGTAGTCCCAGACGTGCAGCAGCTTGTCCCAGCCGGCCAGCACGATCTCGGTCTTGCCGTCGCCGTCGCAGTCGCACACCGCTGGCGTGCCGCGGATCTCGCCCCCCAGCACGATCGGGAAGCCCGGCAGCATCTGCCCGTTGTTCCCCAGCGCGGCGAGGGTCTGGTCCTCCCCGCCCATGATCACGTCGGGCAGGCCGTCGCCGTTGATGTCGGCGACCACCGGGCTGCTCTCGGAAGCACCGTTGGTGAGGGAGCTGTAGCGGATGTTCGACCACGGGAACACCAGACCGCCGTTGCGATCGACGACATAGATGCCGCCGTTGGTCGAAGCAGCCACGATGTCGAGGAAGCCATCCCCGTTCATGTCGGCCAGCGCCGGCGATGGGCTCTTGCTGCTGCCCGAGGCCTTGAAGAAGAACGGGAAGCCCGGCCGGATCGAGCCGTTGGGCTCCACCACGTACATTTGATTGCCGGTGGTCGGCACCACCATCTCGAGCTGGGTGTCGCCGGGCCCATCGAGCGGTCCGACCGCCACCGAGGCCGTGATGCCCGCGCCCAGGTTGACCGGGAAGCCGGGCAGATTGTTGCCGAAGCGATCCCACACGTAGAGGTTGCCGTCGGTGCTGCCGTAGATGATTTCCGGATAGCCGTCGCCGTTGATGTCGGCGATCGCCGGGGTGCCGTAGTTGTAGGGCTGGCCCAGCACCTTGAAGATGCCGGTGGTGGCCGGATTTCCATCGCCGTTCAGCCACTCGGTGCCGTTGGCCTTCATCACGTAGAAGTTGTAGCCGTTCGACCCGAACGCCATTTCCAGCTGGCCGTCGTTGTTGAGATCGCCCACCGCCACCGACGACCAGATCGGATCGTGGAAGTGCACCGGCCAGCCGGGCTTCAATGCGCCCGCCGGCGTGAAGACGTAGAGGCTGGTGTCCGTCCAGGTCGGCGCGATGATCTCGGGAATGCCGTCACCATCCAGGTCGGCGATCGAGGGCCCGGCGGCGTAGTACTTGCCGAGCTTGGTGAAATCTCCCGAGGTCGTGCCCTGGCCGTCGGCGTCCACCGGACTGCTGCCGTCGGGATGCCAGGCGTACAGCACATCGGCGCCCGCGAAAATGTCCTGCGGATAGCCGGAATAGACGTGCTCGATCGCCACCGACGACGGCGTGGTCTGCCCCATCGGGATCGGGAAGATGGCGTGAGTCGGGGGATTGGTGCTGGCCGACGAGATCGCCGACATCCCCGATTCGTTCCCTGATGAATCGACCGCGCTCACCTTGTAGAAGTAGGGCGTGAGCGGGTTCAATCCCTCGTCGTTGTAATACGCGGTGCGCCCCGTCGGCACCGGGTTGACGCGACTGTAGGGCCCGCCGCTGGCGGTGGCGCGATAGACGTTGTAGCCGAGCAGGTCGGGAGACGAACTGAGCTGCCACTGGAGCGCGATGCTGGTCGCCGAACCCACCGCGGCCGGCTGGAGCGGCACCACCGGGATCCCCATGTCGAGGGTCTGCGTGGAAAGCAGCCCGTAGGCGTCGGAAATCCGGAGTTCGAGCTTCGCGGCCGAGCTGTTGAGATGGAACGTCACCGCGTCGCCCGACACGTCGGTCGCCGGCGCAATGTCGCCGAAGGTCGCGGTGCTGTCGAGCACGGGCGCCAGCCCATCGTAATTCCGCAGCTTGACCGTGACGCCGGGGGCGATGCCGGTTCCGGTGTTCCGGAGCACCAGGTAGTAGCTCACGGTCTCGCCCGGATCGGGAACCCCATTCGAATTCCCGCCCACGTCCAGCACGGTGTGCCGGAAATGCTCGATCTCGGGCCCATGCACCGTGATCTGGAGATTCTCGATTCGCGAATGTCCCGCACCGTCCAGCACCGTCAGCCTGAAAGGAATCTCGCGCTGATCCGGAATGCTGTAGGGCGTGCTCAAGCGGAATCCCGAGCTCGGATTGACCATCGCGCCCGACGCGATCGCCCCATAGTTCAGGGTTGGCGTCACGATCGTGACGTAGGGATCGGTGGTCGACAGGGTCGCCGTCACTGACGGGGCGGTGCTTCCGCCGTTATTGCGAAGCGGGATGTGCACGTCCGCGGTCTCGCCGCCATCCAGAATGCCGTTGCCGTTTCCGGAGGTCCCACCCGAGTTGTCGTCGTCGATCGTGAAGGTGGGATCGGCCACCAGCGGCAGCGAGCTCGCGCCGACCGTAATCGTGGCCTGATACGGCCTGCAGTTGAACGCGGTGACGGTCACCGTCATCTGGCCGAGACTGTCGGGCCGGAAGGGCACCGTGACGTTGCCCGCGCCATCGGTGGTGGCGGTCTCGAGATCCTCGTTGGCCTTGTAGAGCGTCACGCTGGCTCCGTACAGCGGCGTGGCCCCGATCTGGACGTGCACCGTGAACTGACTGTCGCTCACCGCCATGCCCGGATTGTGAGAGACGGTCAGTGTTCGCGGCTTGTTCGTCCAGATGTGCATTTCGGGATCGCCGAGCAGGAGCAGGGTGAACTGCGTCCAGCGGTTGACGCCGTCGTAGACCGAGTACGGCACGTAGGCCAGCTTCTGATCGGCCTCCGCCTCGCCGATCGAGGTGACGCTGTCGTCGAACACCAGCTGGAAGTAGGCGTCCTGATAGACGCGCCCCGCGGTCGGGAAATCGAAATTGGTGGAGCCGATGTTGCTGACCGCCCCGCCGTTGGTGGCCTTGATGAACGCCTCGCCAATGCAGGGGAAGTCGATGGCGTTCGAAGTGCAATCGATCGCGTAGAGATTGAACAGGCGGTTGCCGTTGGTCACGCTGCCGGCATCGCCATTGTCGATGGTGGCGTCGCCCACCGACATCACGTTGCGATACCCGTGACCGACGTGGACCGCCAGGTTGTAGCCGCGATCCAGCGAATCGAGCACCGCGACGCGGGTCTCGGGGAGCGCGCCGGCGCGATAGCTGGTGTCGGCGTAGTTTTCGTACATCCGGCCGAAGTGAAGCTCGGGATGGGGATCGAGATAGGGCAAGACCTCCTCCACCAGCTCGGCACCGTCGAGCGTGATGAAGTCCCCGGGATGGAAGTCCTGCGGGAACAGAACCTCGGCGAAGAACAGAATCGTGTTCTCGTAGTCGCCGACCGGAGTGCGACTGTACTGGAAGACCTTGTTGACGAACTGCTGCGCATCCGCCGGCGTGCTGGCCGGCGCCCGTCCCACGAACACGTCGGGCAGTAGGTCGCAGCTGTCGCCGGGCGTGTCCGACGAGAAATACCCCTCGCCGTAGATGCTGTCGCCGTCGGCATTCCAGTTGCCGTCGAGACACGCGAAGTAGAGATCGGTCGCGATGTAGTTGCCGCCATAGAACGTGGTGTAGCCATAACGAGTCGGCAGCACGTCGGTGTCGCCGCCGAGCAGCACCCACTTCGTTCCCCAGCGCGAATAGGCGTCACGAATGAACATCCGCATGCGTTCGGCGTCGTCGGCCGCGCCCGGATACTGCTGGCGGATGAACTCGATGGTGCGGACCACCGCGGGAATTCCCGACTGGGTCTTCCAGTCGGCCAGCTGCTGGAACTGTGCCGACATCGCCTGGTTGGTGATGATCACGTACTCGACCGGACTGCCGAGCAGCGATGGAATCTGCGTGGCCTGGAAGCGGCGCGGGTGGCCCTTGATCGGGGCCAGCGAGGTGATCGCGTTCTTGGCGAGGATCGGAGCGGACTGGCCGGGCACCGCCGCTTCCCACTCGCTCACCACGCGCTCGCGTGGAACCATGTCGGGATGCGAGTCGTCCACCAGCGTGAGCCGGACCACCATCCGGGTCACGCGTTCGAGGTGCCCGGAACTCGGCGTCCAGCGCACCGGCGAGACCCGGAGCCAGGCCTCGTGACGCCCGCGCCGGTAGCCCTGATAGCCGAGCTCGACCGGCACCTCGGGCTGAGCCTGAGCAGACGCGAACACCGCCGGGTCGGGCGCGCTGCGCACCACCGCCTGGGAGCCGGCCTGCGGAATCCGCGCGCTCTCGATCGTCACGTGCTCGGCGACCGGCTCGGTCTCGATCGAGACCAGCTCGACGCTCGCGACCTTCACGCCGGCCGGGAGATCCACGCGCTCCCCGAACCAGGGCAGATCGGGACGTCCGGCGCGCGGCTCGGGCACGGCCCCCGGCGTCACGAGCCCCACGTGGCCATCGCGGTTCTCGAGGCGCACGCGATCGGGACCAAATCGAACTTCATGCTCGAGCAGCGTGGCTCCCAGGGCGGGAGCCGTCAGTCCCCATCCTGCGAACAGGATGGTCGCGAACGCCAGACGGCGATACTTCATGGTTTGCTCCCCGGGTGTCGGATCCAAGAGCTGTAGGGTGCGCGGCCCGGTGGAGGCGCTCCCGTGGCGGCGGTCACCGGGAGGAGCATCTCAGGCTGCAGAGACCGGAACTGAGGGACGGCTGAGACTTGAGTCGGATCAAAGATAAGAGAGCGTCTGAACCCGGGTCAACGGTCTAACGCTTGACGTTTGGAACCAGCACAGGCGTTGCGCCGGAAGGCCCGAAGCGCGGGTGAAATGACACGACCGGCCCGCCTTCCCGGCTCAACCAGGCCCAGGACAGCTGCGCCAGCGGAAGCACGATGGTTTCCTCCTCGAGGCGCCGCTCCGCGTACCCCGGGCTGAAGGGCGGCGCGGCTCGCCGGGGCGCCAGCCACGGGTCGAACTCGCGGGTCCGCCAGCCGGTCCGGAAAGTCCCGACCGCCGGACCGCGCAGCGGCATGACCAGCGGCGCCAGGTTCCCGAGCGCGCCCGCGGTCAGCGCCTGGTATTCGACCAGCAAGGCCTGGGCCTGGCCGGACAAAGCCTCGTCGCGAAACGCCTGGCCGCGCAGAGGCTTCAGGTCCACGTACAGGCCATGGCGCGCCCACTCCCCCTGCAGGGTGCGCGCGAGGTCGGAGGTCGGCGCGTCGGCATCGAACGCCATGGTGATGTGGAAGGATCGGCCGAGCTTGCCGCGCTCCAGCCAGCTCTGGAGCTGGCCCAGATCCAGGTTCGGCAGCTGCGCCGGCCCGCTTCCCGGCATCCATTCGTTCACTTCGCGAGCGCCGTAGCCGGCCTGCCGTGGCAGTTCACCGCGCGGAAAACCGTGGGCGAGCGCTCGGCGCGCGGGAAGCCGAGTGGTGGGCGGCACGTCGGCGCGCATCACCAGGGCCAGCCAGCGGGAAGGCGAAGCCGGGCGGGAAACCGCGCGGTAGCCGGCGGGCGCGGGCTCGTCGAGCAGTCGGGGCGGGCAGGGCCACATGAGATCCACGTCCTTTCCGCGGAGCTGCGCGCGCGCTCGAGCGCCGCCGAGTCCGAAACGGATGGCGATGGTATCGGGCCCGGAGCCGCCATCGCCGAGCATCACGAGGCGGAGGCCGTCGGAGCGCAGCACGCGATAGGGGCCGAGCCCAATCGCGTGCGACCAGCTGTCGGCCGAGTCGCGGTGAGCCCATGCGGAACAGGCGCCGGGGACGGCCAGTCGGCCGAGCAGCATCGAGTCGGGCCGCGCGAGTTGGATCACCAGCGTCCGGGGGTCGGGCGTCTCGATCCCGAGCGCCGGCAGCGGCCGCCCGGCGCGCACCGCCTCGAGGCCGCGCACTTCCCCCAGCTCCCAGACTCGCGTCGAGTGGTCGCGCCGGGCGAGCCCGGCCTGCAGGGCTTCGCGGAAATTCCCGCTGCCGCATGGCGAGCCGTCGGTGAAGCGCAGGTCCTCGCG
The DNA here is from genome assembly GCA_035498555.1 of Candidatus Sulfotelmatobacter sp. NCBI lineage: Bacteria > Pseudomonadati > Acidobacteriota > Terriglobia > Terriglobales > Candidatus Korobacteraceae > Candidatus Sulfotelmatobacter > Candidatus Sulfotelmatobacter sp. The sequence goes on along the minus strand of DATKAB010000045.1, from coordinate 23,185 downwards.
CAGCTCGAACGTGTAGCGCAGCCGATCGGGAGAGATGGTCAGGCGCTGCGCGGCCGAGAGCTGCGGGCGGCCGAGCGAATCCTCCTCCACCAGCGCACGGGTGAGCAGGCGCTCGATCGCGGCGCGCGCGGGGTCCCAGGGACCGTCGGGATCGAAGCTCGGCGCGGGACGGGCCATCCACCAGTGGAAGACGGTGCCAGGGCCGCTCGATCGCGAGCCGCAGCCGCCGAGCGCGAGACCAAGGAGGAGGAGCGCGAACGTCGTGAGCACGCCACCCACGGCGCACGATCTTCGCGTCGCTCCCTCCCTGGTACGCCTGGCCGACTCCATCGCGCGCAGTGTAGCAGCCGGCCGGATCGGAGGCCGACTCGATCGCCGGTGGGTTCGTTGCCCTGCGTTTACCCGGATGCTAGCGTTCGAGCATGAGCACGAGCGTCGCGCCCGCCGCCTCGAATTCCGCGAACCCCGGCGCCGGCGAGATCCTCGAGGGGCTGAACGACGAACAGCGGAGCGCCGTCACTCACGGCGAAGGGCCGCTGCTGATCGTGGCCGGAGCCGGCACCGGCAAGACGCAGGTGATCACGCGCCGCATCGCCTGGTTGATCGCCACCAGGCGCGCGCGGCCCGAACAGATCCTGGCGCTGACCTTCACCGACAGGGCCGCCGCCGAGATGGAGTCTCGCGTCGACGTGCTGGTGCCGATCGGCCTGGTCGGCTCGACCATCGCGACGTTCAACGCATTCTGCGACCGGCTGGTGCGCGAGCACGCCATCGAGTTGGGGCTCACCTCGCAGCTGCGGGTCGAGAGCCAGGCCGAGATCCTGGTGTTCCTGCGCGAGCACCTGTTCGAGCTGGGACTCAAGCGCTATCTCCCGCTCAGCAATCCCGACTCGCATCTACACGCGCTTCTCGGCGTCTTCGATCGCGCACGCAACGAAGACGTGAGCCCCGGGCAGTACCTGGCGTTCGCAGAACAGCTCGCCGCTCAGGCGCGGGACGAGCTCCTGCGCGATCGCGCGGAAGCTCAGCTCGAGCTGGCTCGCGCCTACGGGAGCTTCACTGATCTGCTGATGCGGGCCGGGAGGGTCGACTTCGGCTCGCAGATCGGCCTCGCGCTTCGCCTGCTGCGCGAGCGCCCGTACCTGCGACGCGAGTTCCAGGAGCGCTTTCGCTGGATCCTGATCGACGAGTTCCAGGACACCAATCACGTTCAGTTCGAACTGATCCGCCTGCTGGCGGGCGACGCTCGCAATCTGACGGTGGTTGGCGACGACGATCAGAGCATCTATCGCTTCCGGGGAGCGAAGGTCGAGAACCTGATGGGGTTCCTCGACAGCTTCCCCGGCGCGAGGCGCGTGCTGCTCAATCGCAACTACCGATCCGGGCAGGCGATCCTCGACGCTGCTCATCGCCTGATCCAGGGCAACAATCCCGATCGGCTCGAAGCGCGGCTGGGACTCGACAAGCGACTGATCGCTCAGCCGCGTGACTCGGATCGCGAAGCTCCCACCGGCAGCGTCGAATTCCATCCGTTCCAGACGGCGAGCGACCAGTCGGAATCCATCGCCCTGGAGATCGAGGAAGCGATCGCGGCCGGCGCCTCAGCCGCGGACTTCGCGGTGCTGGCGCGCGCCCATCATCATCTCGATCCGGTTGCCGAGGCGCTGCGCGCGCGCGGGATCCGCTTCCGGCGCGTCGGAATGCGTGGGCTCTACGCGCGGCCGGAAGTGAACCTGTGTCTCAACGTGCTGCGCTCGGTGGCCAACCCAAACGATGGGCGCTGGCCGTTCATGGCGCTCGGCGATCCGCTGTTCGGCGCCGACGGCCTCGACCTGGCCTCGCTCAACGCGCGCGCGCGCGCGCGGCATCGCCCGCTGCTCAGGATCGCGATCGACGCCGTCGACGGCGATCCCGACCTCGGTGAGCATACGCGTGACGCGATCCGCCGTTTCGCGGCGCTCCATCACCAGCTCTCGCAGATCGCGACTTCGCGACCCACGTCCGAGGTTCTGTACGCGTTCGTGCGCGACAGCGGCATGCTGCAGTCGCTGGCCGAGACCGGCGCCGAGAATCTCGAACGCGCGCAGAACCTCAACAAGCTGTTCGCGATCACCACTCGGGTCGGGCGGCTGTTGACTCGCGATCTGGTGAGCGAGTTCATGCCCCATCTCGATCTGTTGATCGAGCTGGGCGACGACCCCACCGCCGCCGACGTCGAAGGTGACGAGCAGGCGGTGAGCCTGCTCACGGCGCACGGCGCGAAGGGGCTCGAATTTCCGGTGGTCTACCTGGTGGATCTCACCGAGCAACGCTTTCCCCAGTATCCAAAGGGCGAGCCACTCGAGTTTCCTCGCGAGCTGCGCCACGCGGCGGGTTCGGACGAGAAGCTCGAGCACTATGAGGAAGAGCGCCGGCTGTTCTATGTCGGAATGACGCGCGCGCGCGACCGGCTGGTGCTATGCCACGCGCAGGACCAGGGGGGCAGGCGCGCGGACCGACTGAGCCGGTTCGTGCGCGAAGCGCTCGGGCTGCCCGAACCGGCAAAGGGGGCGAAGGGCGCCTCGGCGCTCGAATCGATCGCTCGTTACGCGCCGGTACCCGATCCGCCCACCTCCGAGCCCGCGCCGATTGGTGCGGAAGCGCTACTCAGGCTCTCCCACTCACAGATTCGGAGCTTCCTCGACTGCCCGCTCCAGTACTACTACGCATACGTGGCGTGCGTACCGCTGCCGAGCAATCCGACTCTCATGTACGGCTCGGCGGTGCACCAGGGCATCAAGGTCTGGAATCAGGCGCGCCTCAGGGGCATTCCCATCACGATTCACGAGGTGCTGGCGGTCTACGAGAGCGAGTGGCTGAGCGAAGGGTTCCGCAATCTCGCGCACGAGGAGCGCATGAAGGCTCAGGGTCGCGAGGCCCTCGAGCGCTTCGTGCGCAACGAGCTCGCTTCGCGAGACAGGCCGGTGCTCGTGGAAGGCGAGTTCAACTTCCGCATCGGCAGAGACGAGGTGAATGGGCGCTGGGACCGGATCGACGAGCGGAAGAACGGAGTGGTGCTGGTGGATTACAAGACGTCGCAGGTCGAGGAGGAAGAGAAGGCCGAGGAGCGAGTCGCGTCCGACTTGCGTGACGGGCAGCTCGGGCTCTACGCGCTGGCCTATTTCGAAACCCGGCAGAAGATGCCGGCGCGGGTCGAACTGAGTTTCGTGGCCTCGGGCACGGTGGGTTCCGCCGAAGTCGAGCCCGAACATCTCGAGCGGGCGCGCGAGCGCGTCGAGACCGCGGCGGCCGGGATCCGGCGCGCCAGGTTCGACGCACAACCGGATTCGCGGACCTGCGCCCGCTGCGACTACCGCCAGATCTGCCGCTTCAGCGCGGTGCGTCGCAGCTCGTGAGCGCGGCCGCCGAAGCCGCCGGCCTTCGCGACGCGGCGCTGGCGATGGCCGAGGAGGCCGGTGCGATTCTGCTCGAGGGCTACGGGCGCGCGCATCGTCCGGAGCACAAGGGACGCATCGACCTGGTGACCCACTACGACCGGCGCTCGGAAGATCGGATCCTCTCCCGCATTCGCGAGCAATTTCCCGGAGCGGCGGTGCTGGCCGAGGAGTCGGGCTCCCATGGGAACCGCGGCGGCGGACTGCGCTGGATCGTAGATCCGCTCGACGGCACCACCAATTTCGCGCACAACTATCCGTTCTTCGCGGTCTCGATCGCCGCCGAGATCGATGGCGAGCGCGTGGCCGGCGTGGTGTTCGATCCGGTTCGCAACGAACGGTTCGCGGCGGCGCGCGGCCGGGGCGCGACTCTCAATGATGCGCCGATCCGCGTTTCGGACATCGAGCGGCTCGAGCAGGCGCTGCTCGTCACCGGCTTCCCCTACGATGTGCGCGAGCGCCCGGAGCGCGTGCTCCCGGCATTTCACGCCTTCCTGCGCGTCGCGCAGGGCGTGCGCCGCGACGGCTCGGCGACGCTCAATCTCTGCTACCTCGCGATGGGACGATTCGACGGGTTCTGGGAAGCGCGCCTCTCGCCGTGGGACATGGCGGCCGGGACCCTGATCCTCACCGAGGCGGGCGGACGGGTGACCGACTACCGCGGCGGCCGCTTCGAACTGGAGGGCGGAGAGATCCTCGCCAGCAATGGAAGACTCCACGACGAGATGCTGGCGGTCTTGGGAACCGCGGGCGCCGGGAGCGGACGGCCCTGAAAGCCCACGCCGGGTCTTACTCCGAAGATTGGGGCTTGCTCCGAAGATTGCAGTTGGCCGGCGGAAGTCCAAGCCATTCTGTCGGTTTCGGCGACGACGGCGCAAGACCTGGCCAGGATCCTCTGGCTCCAAGGGCTGCCACGCGCCGACTGCGATCTTCGGCGCACGATCCTCAGGCCGCGCGCCTGGCGGCCTGTTCCAGGCGGTGGCGGATCTTCGCCACCAGTTCGCTCATCTCGTATGGCTTGTGGATCACCACGTCGGCGCCCATGTCGAACGCCAGCTTGCGATCCGCCTCGCCCGAACGGGCGCTCAGGATGATGATCGGCAGACTCTTGAAGCGTTCGTCGAACTTGAGCGCGCGACACACCTTGTAGCCGTCCATCTTGGGCAGCATCAGGTCGAGGACCATCAGGTCGGGGCGATCCTGCCGGGCACGCCGGAGCCCCTCCTCGCCGTCCATGGCCTCGATCACCTCGAAGCCCTCGATTTCCAGGCCCATGCGCAGCACCGAGACGAGGTCGAGCTCGTCGTCCACGATCAGAATGCGCGGCTTGGCGTTGGGCATCGGGGTCCTCTCGCAGGCGAGTCCGGTTCGCGTGGGTTATCGGAAGATTGGCCGCACTTCTGGAGCCATTTCTCGGGACCGGCGACTGCGTCTGGGAATCGCGCCGCCGAAGAGTCAGCGCTGGCTCTCGCTCCCGTTGATCGCGCCCGACGCGACGCCTCCTGCGGTCTGCGGCGGCATCGGCTTCTGGAGGTAGAAGTCACGGGCCACGGTCGCCTCTCGCGCCCCGATCAGGTCGCGGACCCGGATCGAGAGCTGGTAGTGGCCGACCGGCATGGCCTCGAGGGGTATGCTCACGAACTGGCGACGCAGCCCCCCCACCTGCTGTTCTTCGCGCGATTCGCTCAACGGGATCGGCGGGAGCGGTCGCGGCGCCAACAGCCGCTGCACCCAGATGCGTTCGTCGTGCTCGAGCGAGCGCACGGTGTACTGGTATTCGAAGTGCGCGAGACCCTCGGCATCCGGCTGCAGGTGATAGATCTCGAAGTACGCGGTGAGCGGCGTGCCGACATCGATGATCGCGTAAGGGTTGGGCTCGATGCGCACCGATGGGTCGTGCGGGTCGAGCGTGCCCGCGTCCGGCACGCCGCAGGTGACGACCAGATCGCTCAGCGACAACCGCGTGCCGGCCGGCCTCAACGTCACCGAATCGCGAAAGACGCCCCGCCGGCCGTTGGGCCCCACCACCGAGATCCCGACCTCGTAACGGCCGGGAGGCAGGGAGGAATCGAACTCGGCGACCTGCGCCTCAGTCGGAAGACAGGCCGAGGGCACCAGCGTGTGCGAGGCTCGCGCCAGCTCGTTCTGAGCGGAGTCGCGCACCACCCAGGTCGCGACCAGCGAGTCGCCCGGGTCGCCGGGAGCCTCGAAATCGGCGACCAGCCGTGGGCCGGCGCTGCCCTCGAACCGCGCCAGCGCCCCCTCCACCGGAATCGGTCTCGTGCCGGGCGGGAGCCGGTGGAACACGCCGCGCCCGCCGCTCACTCCCATCAGATCGTAGCGTCGCGCCAGTGAATCGGGATCGGGCTCGGGCTCGATGATGGTGGATTCGAGAATGCCCATGTCGATGTAGGGCAGGTAGAAGCCGTTCAGCATGCGATCCTGCAGCCGGACGTGCATGCCGAGATCGGGGTAGTCCCAATCGAGCACGTTCATCGGAAATTGCGTGAGCCTGCCGAAGTTGAGCGTATCGCCGACGTCATCGAAGCGCTGCAGCGCCGGCGGCCCGTAACGCGCGAAGATCTCGCCGCGCTGATCCCAGATGCCGCGCCTCGCGTCGTAGTAGAGGAGATAGGCGTGCGTCACTCTCGACCAGTACTCGAGTTGCGCCTCGTTCTCGGGAGTGGCGATATCGGGATCCAGCTCGCGCCAGAAGCGCTTGATGTAGGCGGCGCGATCCTTGGGCCACATGCGGGAGAGGTGCAAGGTGTCCCGTTCGGTCGCGACCGGCGCAATGTCCTCGTATCGCAGGCGGACGTTGCGCGGCAGGCGCGGGACGGCGACCGCGAACGCGCTGTCGGCGTGCGCGACGTTGCCGAGCCGAAAGGATGCATAGGCTTCCGCGACCATGGCGTCGGCGCGGTTGGGATCCGCGTCCAGCGCATGACGGGCCGCGACCCACGCGGCGCGCGGATCGGACTTCTCCATCAGCAGAGGGACCAGCATGATCCACGCGTCGGGCTTGTGTGGGTCGAGCCGGGCGGCCTCGGTGAAATTGACGATCGCCCGCTCGCGCGATTGAGGAAGCTGGTACTTGAGCCAATCCTGCCGCCAGGCGAGTCCGAGTCCGAAGCGGTCGTCGGGATCGTCGGGTTCGTAGTGCTCGACCTTCTCGAATCGGTGCCGCGCGAGGCCGTAGAACCCGCACTGGTAGTAGAGGCGCGCCAGCATCAGATCCCACTCCGGCCTGCGTGGATCGAGCAGGGTGGCGTCCTCGAGGTCCTGGATGGCGGCGTGCCGGTCCTCGTTGGTGTTCTGGGCGACATGGCGGCGAGCCCGATCGACGAGTCGCTCGGCGCGGCGCTCGGTCCGCGCGGAAACGGCGTGCGCCGGCTCCGGCGCCCACAGCAGCGAGAGGAGCATCACCAGCAGGGAGACGAACGATCGAGTTCGAAGCACGAACAGTCCTCGGCGAGCCCGGCGACAATCGAGTATCGGAAGGACGCGGCCAAAGATCAACAACGACTTGTCCAGCCGGCGTGCTCGCGGGACGAAACCCCGCATCCCCCCGGGGAAGATCGACCGATCTTGACGCCCGTGGACCGTCCGGGCAGCATGCGTCCTTGAGATGAACTCTTCCCCGGGTCGGGTCCTCCCCCGTGTTTGAAGCGCTGGTCATCACCCTTCGCGAGGGCGTCGAAGCCGCGCTGGTGCTGGCCATCGCCTTCACGCTGCTCAAGCGCCAGGGCCTGGAACGCCTCGGCTCGTGGCTGCTGGCCGGAGCCTGCGTGGCGCTGGTCGCCTCGGCCGGATTCGCCTGGCTCGCCACGCGCTTCACCTGGAACGAGGATTTGAGCGAAGGCATCGCCATGCTGGTGGGCGCCCTGCTGGTGTTCAGCCTGGTGTACTGGATGTGGCGCAGCGCTCCGCGCATGAAGCAGGAGATCGAGAGCGGCGTGGCGCGCGCGACCGCGACGCCCGGCGGCGGCGGTCCCGGACTTTTCCTGTTCGCCTTCGTGATGGTGCTGCGCGAGGGCGCGGAAACCGCGGTGTTCCTGTCGGCCGCCGGCCTCAATAGCGCCGGGCTCGGCCGCTGGCTCGGCGCCTTCGCCGGCCTCGCGATCGCCGCCGGCTTCGGCATCCTGTTCGCGCGCGGCACGCTGCGCGTGCCGCTCAGGCCGTTCTTCTCCCTCACTTCGGCGGTGCTCACGCTGATCGGCATCCAGCTGCTGGTGGGCGGGCTCCACGAATTGTCGGAAGCGGAGATCCTGCCGTCGAGCCGCGTCGAGATGGCGGTGATCGGGCCGATCGTCAAGAACGAGCTGCTGCTGTTCACGCTCACGGTCGCGCTGGCCGCCGGATGGCTGCTGTTCGGCCCGGGACGCTTGCCCCCCCAGACGTCGGTGGCCGGCGAAGGCCCCGAGGCGCGGCTCCTCCGCGCGGCTCGCGAGCGTGACGCGCGCCGGCGCCGCTGGACCGGGATCCTCGCGGTGCTGGTGGTGGGCCTTCTGAGCGTCGCGTTCGTGCGCAGCTCGCGCCTTCCGGCCAGGGAGCCGGCGCTGCCGCTCGCGCTCGAGAACGGCGAGGCGCACGTCGACACCGCGCCGCTCGCCGACGGCAAGATGCATTTCTACGAAGTGGCGCTGCCCGAGGGCACCGTCCGCTTCTTTGCGCTCAGCGCCGGGAACCGCACCGTCACCTGCTTCGACGCCTGTTCGATCTGCGGCGACAAGGGCTATTTCCTCGACGGCGGCAGCGTGGTGTGCCGCAACTGCACCTCGCCGATCGCGATCTCTTCGCTCCAGAAGGGCGGCGGATGCAATCCCATCCCGCTTCCCTCGCGAGCCGAGCCGGGACGGCTGGTCGTGTCGGCGCAGGACCTGCGCGCGGAGCTTCCCCACCTCAAGGGGCGGTGAGCGATGTTTCGCAGACTGCTTCTGGCTTCACTGTTCGCCCGCCGAGGCCGCGCCATGCTCGCATTCCTGGTGGTGACGGTCGGGGTCGCGGTCGCCACGGCGCTGGCTACGCTCGCGCTTCAGGTGGGCGACGACCTGGCCCGTGCGCTGCGCACCTCGGGCCCCAACTTCGTGGTTCTTCCGCAGGGCGCGAGCTGGCCGCTCGACCTGGGCGGCGCGTCCTATCAACCGGCGCGCGCCGGCGCCGCGCTCGACTCGGACGCCGTCGCGCGCCTGAAGCGCTCCTTCTGGAGCAACAACCTGCTCGAAGCGACGCCGGAATGCGCGATCGCCGCCACCCTCGGCGGCCGGCCGGTGACCCTGCTCGGCACGTGGTTCGCGCATTCGGTGCCGACTCGATCCGGCGAGTGGCGCACCGGACTGGCCGCGCTGCGCCCGAACTGGCGGGTGAACGGCCACTGGCCGCGCGAGGGCTCGAACGAGATCGCGCTGGGCGCGTCGCTCGCTTCGCGGGTCGCGCTGCATCCCGGAGAACGAGTCGAGGTGTCGTGCGGTGGCCGCGCGGATCACTGGCTGGTGAGCGGCGTGGTGGCGGCGGGCGGACTCGAGGACGGACTGGCCTGGGCGCCGCTCGAGCGCGTGCAAGAGCTGGGCGGCCGCGGCGGCGAGGTGGATCGCGTGTGGCTCAGCGCGCTGGTGCTGCCGCAGCCGGGCGGCCCTCCTCCCGACGCGCGGCGCGACCCGCAGGGCTACGAACGCTACATGTGCACCGCCTATCCGGGGAACGTCGCCGGTTCGCTGCGCGAGCAGGTGGGCGACGCCGAAGTGCTGCCGATGTCCGAAGTGGTGGCGGGCGAAGCGCAGGTGGTGCGGCGCCTGAGCCTGCTCATGCTGCTGTTGGCGCTGGCGGCGCTGGCGGCCGCGACACTCGGGCTCCTCTCCACCACCATGGCTTCGGTCATCGAGCGAAGCGTCGAGCTGGGACTCCTGCGGGCGCTCGGCGCCGGCACCGGCCAGATCGCGGCACTCCTGCTCGGGGAGTCGCTGCTGGTCGCCTGCGCGGGCGGGCTCGGCGGGTTCCTGCTCGGCACGCTCGGCGCGACGCTGCTGCGGGGCACGACCTTTGGAGCTCACTCCCCCGTCCAGCCCTTGATGCTGCCGGTAGCGATGCTGCTCGCGATGCTGGTGGCGGTGGCCGGCACGCTCGCGCCGCTGCGCGTCGCGCAGCGAGTGGATCCGGCGACAGTGCTCCATGGCTGACCGGCGGGGCATGGAAGGACGGCTGCTTCGCGCCTCGCTGTGGCGCCGGCGCGGCACCGCCCTGCTGGCGATCGCGGCAGTCGCGATCGGAGTCTCGGTGGCCTCGGCGCTCCTTCATCTGTCGAGGGACCTCACGCACAAGCTGGATCGTGAGCTGCGGAGCCTGGGCCCCAATCTGCTGGTCGTGCCCGAGCCGCGCCGCGTCGCACAGGGCGCGGGGCTCGAGCGCGAGGAAGCGGCCGGCCGCTATCTCGACGCCGGCGAGGTCCGCGCGCGCCTCAGCGCGGCGGGGCTTGCGGCCGCGCCGCTCCTCTACGTGGTGGCGCGCGGCCAATCGGGCCCGCTCCAGGTGATCGGCGCCGATCTCGGCACGGCCCGTTCGCTCCATCCTTCGTGGCGTATCGAGCCGGGTGACGGTCCGGCCCTGATGGGTGCGCGCCTGCGCTCGCGCCTCGCCATCGCCCCGAGCCAGCCGCTCACGGTGACGCTGGGCGCTCGCTCCCTGACGCTCCCCGCGGGTCCCACGCTCGAGGCCGGCGGTCCCGACGACGACGCGTGGTGGGTCCCGCTCGAAGACGCGCAGGCGCTCGCCGGGCTCGAGGGCCGCGCGAGCGTCGTGCAATCGCGGCTGCCGGAAGGGATCTCGATCGAGTCCATACACGCGCTCGATCGTGCCGGCGAGTTCCAGGTGCTCCCGCTTCACGCTTTGTCGGACACCGAAGCCGGCCTGCTCGCACGCATGAAGCGACTCATGGCGATGGTGACGCTGGCGGCACTGCTGGCGGCCGGGCTGTGCGCGTTCGGGACGCTCATGGACCTGGCGTTCGAGCGGCGGCGCGACATCGCGCTGATGAAGGCGCTGGGCGCGGCTCACAGCGACATCGTGCGGGTGCTGTGCGGCGAGTCCGCGGTCATCGGCTTGCTCGGAGGGCTCGCCGGGTGGCTGATCGGGCTCGGCTTCGCCGAACTGATTGGTCGCGAGGTGTTCCACGCCTCGATCGCGGTTCGCTGGGAGGTGCCGCCGATGGTGCTGGGGCTCGCGCTGCTGGTGGCCGCGGCGGCTTCGTTCGGCCCGATTCGGATGGCGCTGGCGGTCGAGCCGGCGCGGGTGCTGAAGGGGGAATGACTTGAGCGTGCTGGTTCGCCTCGAACGGGTGTCGCGACATTACGGTGCCCTGCGCGCGCTCGATCAGGTGGATCTCGAGATCCGCGCCGGCGAGTGGCTCGCCGTGATGGGACCGTCGGGCTCGGGGAAGAGCACGCTGGTCAACCTGCTCGGCGCGCTCGATCGCCCCACCGAGGGTCGGGTCGAGGTCGCCGGCGAGGATCTCACGCGCATGAGCGAGGCGGCGCGCGTGCGTTTCCGGCGCGAGAAGGTCGGCATCATCTTCCAGCAGTTCCATCTCTTTCCCTACCTCACCGCGCTCGAGAACGTGATGGTGGCACAGCACTACCACTCGGTGTCCGACGCCGGCGAAGCCGAGCGCGCGCTCGAGCGCGTCGGACTGCGCGAGCGCGCCGGACACCTGGCTTCGCGCCTTTCGGGCGGCGAGCAGCAGCGCGTGTGCATCGCGCGCGCGCTCATCAATCGGCCGCGCCTGATCCTGGCCGACGAGCCGACCGGCAACCTCGACGCCGAGAACGAGGATCGCGTGCTCGAACTGTTGCGCGGCCTGCACGCCGAAGGCCACACGCTGGTGACCGTGACTCACGCGGCGAAGGTCGGGAACCTGGCGGATCGCCGCGTCGAGCTGTCGCACGGCCGACTGGTGGACCTCACCGTCAGCGATCAGGAGATCGAACGGCGCTACGACGAGGTGCTGGTCCAGATGTGGACGTTGTCCGAAGAAGGCCGCCTTCCCGAAGCCCGCCGCGTGCAGGTGCCCGACGTGGTCGACAACCGCCGCACGCTTCAGGGCATGACCGAGAGCGGGCTCGTGATCCAGAGGAACGGTTCGCTCGAGTTCACCGAGCGCGGGCGCGCGGCGGCGCGCGATCTGGTGCGCCGGCGGCGTCTGGCCGAAGTGCTGTTCTCCTCGGCGATGCGCCTGTCCAGCGAAGAGATGGAGCTGGCCGCCTGCCGGATGGAGCACATCATCGATCGCGAGGTCACCAACAGCATCTGCACCTTCCTCGGCCACCCTCGCCGCTGCCCGCACGGCCGCCCGATTCCTCCCGGCCACTGCTGCGAGCTGCCGATCATCTCGTAGCCCCGCCGGATGAACGGACCGCTCGCTCCCGCCGACCTGCCCGCGCTCGGGGCCGAGGTGGCGCTGCTCGATGTGCGCCTCGAATCGGAATTCGCCGCCGGGCATCTTCGCGGCAGCGGCCACCTGCCCGCCGACGAGCTGCTGCCGCGGCGCGCCGAGCTGCCGCCGCGCGACATGGCGGTGGCGGTGCTCGCCGCGAGTGCCGAGCAGGCGCGGCGTGCGGCGCAGGCGCTCGAGTCCATGGGCTACGCGGAGGTCGGCTGGCTCGCGGCGCCGCTCGCTTCGACCGCGACGCTGGAGCTCGAGGCCGGTCCGCCGGCTCGACTCTGGCGGCCGGCGCCATTCCTGGTCGAGCGGATCGACGAGCTCCCACGCGGCCTGGCCGCGGATCTGGCCGCGGGCTCCGGGCGCGAGGCCGCGTTCCTCGCCGAACGCGGCTTCACGGTCGAGGCCTGGGACGCGGCGCCCGAAGCGCTCGAGCGCGCCGCGGATCTGGCGCGCCGCGCCGGGGCCGAGCTCCGCACCGTGGTCGCCGATCTCGAACGAGGCCGGCCGACGCTCCCGGAATCGCGCTACGCGCTGGTCACGTGCTTTCGCTTTCTGCACCGCCCGCTGTTTCCGGCCATGGCGCGAGCGCTGATTCCGGGAGGACATCTCGTCTACGAGACCTACCGCGTCGGACAGGAAAAGTTCGGGCGGCCCAAGCGCCCGCAGTATCTGCTCGAGGACGGCGAGCTGGCGCGATCGTTCCAGTCGCTCGGTCTCGAGGTGCTGCGCTACGAGGAGCCTTCCCCGTCACGGGGCCCGATCACGGCGCGATTGTGGGCGAGGCGCCCGGCTTGAGCCTGCAGCGGGCGGCGGTGGCCGCATTCCTGGCTCTCCTGCTGGGAGCCCCGGCGGCCGTGGCGCACGATCAGCCCTTCAGCGCGCTCGACCTTCACCTGGGCGGCGACTCGCTCTCCGGCCGGATTCTCGCTCACGTCGTGGATCTCGGTCGCGTCACGGCCATCGATTCGCCCGAATCGCTGCTCGATCTGCGGTTCGCGAATCAGCACCGCGAGGCGCTGGTCCGCGCCCTGCGCGCTCGGCTGAACGTCCGGCTCGACGGGCGCGCGATCGAGCCGATCTTCGATCGCGGCATCGCGCGCGTTCCGGATCGACCGCTGCTGCTGTTCACGTTTCACGCGCGCGGCGCGAGCGCCGGCCGAGTCGAGGTGCGCGGTCCGCTGTTCACGGATGAGGTCGAGCACCAGACCTACCTCGACGTCTACGAGGGCGAAGCGCTCACTCATCAGGCGGTGCTCGACGCGGGGAATCCCGAGGCCGCCTACTTCACCCGCGGCCGCCAGAGTCTGTGGCGGGTGCTACGCACCTTCACCGGCGCGGGAATCCACCACATCTTCATCGGACCCGATCACGTCCTGTTCGTCATCGGTCTCCTGCTGCTCGGTGGCGGCGTTCGCCGTCTGGTGAAGATCGTCACGTCGTTCACGGTGGCTCACAGTCTGACCCTGGCCCTGGCCACGCTGCACGTGGTGAACCCACCCTCGCGGGTGATCGAGCCGGCGATCGCGCTCAGCATCGTCGCGGTCGGGGTCGAGAATCTTCGCGCGCGGAACTCCGGCGACCATCGTGCCTGGATCGCGTTCGCATTCGGCCTGGTGCACGGATTCGGCTTCGCCAGCGTGCTCGAGGATTTCGGACTCCCGCGCGCGGCGCTCGGCACGGCATTGTTCGCGTTCAATCTGGGGGTCGAGCTCGGCCAGCTCACGATCGTCCTGGCGGTGGCGCCGCTGCTCTCCGGAATCCGGTGGCGATGGCCGCGGGTCGGCGCTCGCGCGAGCGTCTGGGGCTCCGTGCTGGTCACCGCCGCCGGCAGCTTCTGGCTGGTGCAGCGCATCTTCTTTGCGAGCTGAAGCGTATGCGGTCGCACAGGCCGGAATCCGTGGCCCGACTCCGGACGCGCGCCCCGCGCTGGGGCGCCCATTCGCCGCGTGCGTCGAGCAACTCTCGAAGTTCGAACGGGCCAGTGGCCAGACGTGCAATAGAAAGGTATGGTGGCGAAGGTGATCCCAAAGCCGCGCAGAGTGCCCCTGGCAGGCTTGAGTTTCGGTCTCCTGCTTACCGGATGCGCCCCCGGTGCCGGCAAGACCGGCTTCCAGATGCCGCCCACCCCGGTCGAGGTCGCGACCGTGCAGTCGCGCACCGTCCGCGACCAGTTCCACGCGCTCGGCGGCATCGCCTCGGACGAGCAGATCGAGGTGGTGAGCGAGCTGAGCGCGGTGGTCGAGGAGCTGACCTTCGTCGAAGGCCAGGCGGTCGAGAAGGGCACCCAGCTCGCGCGGCTCGACGACCGCGAAATCCGCGCCGATGCCGAACGTGCGGAAGCCCAGCGCGAGCAGGCCGAGTCGAACTTCAAGCGTTCCGAGAAGCTGCTCGAGCAGAACGCCATCTCGCCGCAGGAGATGGACGACGCCAAGACCGCGCTCAAGGTCGCCGACGCCAACGAAGCGCTGGCCAAGGCTCGGCTCGACAAGACGCGGATTCGCGCTCCGTTCTCGGGGCTGGTCGGGCGCCGCCGGGTTTCTCCCGGCGCCTACCTGCGCGAGGGCGAAGTCATCACCGACCTCGCGCGCGTGGACGAAATGAAAGTGACCTTCGCGGCCCCCGAGCGCTACGCCGGGCTGCTGCGCCCGGGCATCGCGGTGGACGCGATGGCGCCGGCGTTCCCGAGCCAACATTTTCCCGGGCGCATCACGGTGGTGGATCCCGTGATCGATCCCGATACGCGCACCGTTCAACTGGTGGCGAAGCTCCCCAACCCCGAGCGACGCCTGCGTCCCGGCATGTCGGCGAACGTGTCGGTGACGTTCGCCGAACGTCCGGGCGCGCTGGTCGTCCCCGATGAGGCGGTGTTCGCCGAGGGCACCCAAAGCTTCGTGTTCCTGGTGAAGCGCGACAGCACCGTGAGCAAGGCGCCGGTGCGCCTCGGCACCCGCGATTCCGCGCGCGTGGAGATCCTGCACGGCCTCGAGGCCGGGCAGGTGGTGGTCCGCGCCGGACACCAGAAGCTCTACGACGGCGCGCACGTCATGCCGGTCGGCGCGGCGGGCGACTCGGGCGGCGGACCGGCGAGCGGAAGCGCGGCGCGATGAAGCTGAGCGAAGTCTCGATCGAGCGCCCGGTGCTGGCGACGGTAATGAGCCTCGCCATTGTGTTGTTCGGTGCGCTCTCCTACTCGTTCCTGCCGGTCCGCGAATACCCGGACATCGATTCGCCGATCGTCTCGGTGAGCACGTTTTACCGCGGCGCCAACCCGCAGGTGGTCGAGACCGAGATCACCGACGTGCTCGAGGAGCAGCTCTCGACGATCGAGGGCGTCAAGCTGCTGACCTCGTCGTCGGCCGAGCAGAGCTCGGACATCACCATCGAGTTCAATCTCAATCGCGACGTCGACAAGGCCGCCAACGACGTCCGCGACCGGGTCGCGCGCGTTCGCAGCCAGCTGCCGATCACCGCCGACGATCCGGTGGTCGCGAAGCAGGACGTGAACGCGCAGCCGATCATCTGGCTCGCGCTGTACGGCGAGCGCTACAACACCCTCGAGTTGTCGGACTTCGCGAAGAACGAGCTGGCCGAGCGGTTGCAGCGGCTGGAAGGGGTGGGGGCGGTGGTGGTGGGCGGCGAACGCAAGTACGCGATGCGCATCTGGCTCGACGCTCAGCGGCTGGCCGCCTACGGCCTCACGGTGAGCGACGTGGATCGCGCGCTGCGGGGCGGCAACGCCGAGATCCCTGCCGGGCGCGTCGAGGGCAAGGGCCGCGAATTCGCGGTGCGCACCCGCGGCGACCTCGACCAGCCCGAGCAGTTCGCCTCGATCATCGTCGCGCAGCAGGGTGACCAGGTGGTCAAGCTCGGCGACGTCGCCGACGTGCAGGTGGGCGCCGAAGACGACCGCAGCGCGGCGCGCTACAACCGGCAGCCGGCGGTTGGGCTCGGCATCGTCAAGCAGCAGAAGGCCAGCACCGTCGATGTCGCCGACGTGGTGCGCGCCTCCCTGCCCCGGTTGCGCGAGCTGCTGCCGGCCGGCATGAATCTCGACGTCGCCTACGACTCCGCCACCTTCATCGAGAATTCCATTCACGAGGTGGTGCTGTCGCTGATCATCGCGATCCTGCTGGTGTTCGTGGTGATCTTCCTCTTCCTCGGTTCGCTCCGCGCCACCTTGATCCCGGCGGTGGCGATTCCGGTTTCGATCATCGGCACCTTCACCGTGACCTACTTCCTCGGCTACAGCATCAACATCCTGACGCTGCTGGCGCTGGTGTTGGCGATCGGTCTGGTGGTGGACGACGCGATCGTCATGCTCGAGAACATCCATCGCCACATGGAGCTCGGCAAGCCGCGCCTGCGCGCGGCGCTCGAGGGCGCGAAGGAGATCGGCTTCGCGATCGTCGCCACCACCTTCACGCTGGTGGCCGTGTTCGTGCCGGTGGCGTTCCTGCGCGGCCGGGTCGGCCGCCTGTTCAGCGAGTTCGGCGTGGCGGTCGCGGTGTCGGTGCTGATCTCGGGATTCGTGGCGCTCACGCTCACGCCCATGCTCTGCTCGCGCTTCCTGGACGCTGGGGAGCACGGGGCCGAGCCGCCGGCCGGCGAAGCGGGTCCAAAGCCCAGGCGAGAGTCGCGATTCCGCCGCTGGTTCGACGCGATGTTCGCGCGCGTCTCGTCGAGCTACGAGTGGAGCGTGCGCTTCGCCATCTCCCACTGGCGGCTGATGCTGGGGCTGACCGCGCTCCTGATCGTCGCGATTGGCGGCTTGTTCAAGCTGCTTCCGAGCGAGATGGTGCCGACCGAGGATCGCGGCTGGATCTTCAACGTGATTCGCGCGCCCGAGGGCGCGACGCTCGAGTACACCGATCGCTACGTGCGCGTGGTCGAGGGCATGTACGACCAGCTCCCGGCCAAGGACCGCATGTTCACCGCGGTCGGGCTGTTCGGGCCGGTCACCGACGCCTTCATGTTCGTGGGGCTCAAGCCCTACGGAGAGCGCCCGCCCGCGCAGGCGCTGACGCAGCAGATGTTCCCGCGCCTGTTCGGGATTCCCGGGGTGCTGGCGTTCGCCTTCAATCCGCCGAGCCTCTCGACCGGCGGCGGTCAGCCGGTGAACTTCGTACTGCAGGCCGAGAGCTATGAACAGCTCGCGGCCAGCGTCCCCCGGATGCTGGGCGAGGCGCAGAAGCTCGGATACCTGGTGAACATGGACACCGACCTCAAGCTCAACAAGCCGCAGCTCGAGGTCCAGATCGATCGCGATCGTGCCTCGGAACTGGGCGTGTCGGTGGCCGACATCGGCAACACGCTGCAGGTGTTGCTCGGCGGCAGCCAGGTGACCCGCTTCAAGCGGGGCGATCACCAGTACGACGTCATGCTGCAGCTCCCGCGCGAGGATCGCGCGAGCCCGGGCATCATCAACGATCTCTACGTACGCGGGCCCAGGGGGCTGGTGCAGCTCTCGAGCGTGGTGCGGGTCGAGGAAAAGGTCGCGCCGCGAGAACTCAATCACTTCAATCGCGTGCGCTCGGCCACCATCACCGCCAGCCTCGCGCCGGGGGTCACGATCGGCAAGGCCCTTGACGATCTTCGCGCCATTGCGCGGCGCGTGCTTCCCCCCGGCGTGCACACCGATCTGGCCGGCGACTCTCGCGAATACGCCGAATCGAGCGGCGGACTCAACTTCCTGTTCGTGATCGCGCTGGCGTTCATTTTCCTGGTGCTGGCCGCCCAGTTCGAGAGCTTCATCGACCCGATGACCATCCTGTTCTCGGTGCCGCTGGCGGTGTTCGGAGCGCTGCTCACGCTGTTCGTATTCCGCATGACCATCAACATCTTTTCGCAGGTCGGACTGATCATGCTGATCGGTCTGGTCACGAAGAACGCCATCCTGATCGTCGAGTACGCCAATCAGCGCCGTGCGCGCGGAGAATCGATCGTCGAGGCGGTGGTGGGCGCGTCGCGCATCCGGCTGCGCCCGATCCTGATGACGGCGCTGGCCACCGTCTTCGGCATCCTGCCGATCGCCCTCGGGCTCGGCGCCGGCGCCGAGTCCCGGAAGCCGCTCGGCATGGCGGTGGTCGGGGGCATGCTGTTCTCGACCTTCCTCACCCTGGTGGTGGTCCCGGTGGTCTACACCCTGCTCGCGCGCTTCTCCCCGGTGCGGCGCGCCGCCGAAACTCGGGCGGCGGAGCTCGCCCGGGCCGCCGCCGCACCCCAGCTCAGCCACTGATCCGGGCAGCCTTGTTTAGCGCTGCGTGCGATGTTCGACGACATCGAACTCGCTCCGGCCCCCGTTCGAAATCATTTTCTTGACGGGAGATGGGTGCCATGTAATCGTTTTCATGTACCGCGATGGGCGTTGGCGCCCGCCAGCTCCCCCGTCCCCCGGACTTCCGACAAGTCACGAGTCCGTCGCGGGATGAAGCAGGGAAGCGCTGGGTGCTTCGGGCCGCCGGGCTTCTCGCGGAACGCGAGTCGTGCCGTGCATCTGGTCGTCATCACTTCGATCCGCATCATCATCGCCACACCACCCTTCTAGGAGGAACGTATGCAGCGGATCCGCTACTCCACCGTGCTTCTCGCCGTCGGCTGTGCGCTTGCGATCGTTTCGGCGGCGTACGCCGGCGACGGTCGTTCGTGTCCGGGCGCGACCCCGAATCCGAACGGCGCCAACATCGCGACGCGAGTCTTCAACGACTGCCCGACTTCAACGCTCAACGTCAACAACCTCTATCCGGCGTCGATCTTCATCAACGACCAGAACCTGGCGTGCTTCGGCTACGCGAATCTCCACACCTGGAGCTTTTCGACCGACGGTGGCGCGACCAAGGCGCAGTTCGAGAACTGCAGCGCCTATCGCTTCTGCGCGGACGTCGTGCTCGACGGCGACGACCCGCCGGGCGAGGCCGGTCTGCGGCTGGCCCCATGGTGGTCGCCGGACGCCGATGGCAAGTTCATGCTGAACTACGGCACCGGCGAAATCGCGTGCTTCGGCGGGCGGCTTCCGTTCTACAGCTTCACGGCGGCCTACGGCATCCACTACGTCCGCAATCAGATCGCGCACATGCAGATCACCTACCTGCCGAACGGCCTGAGCTCGGCCTCGCCGGCGACGATCCAGTACGACCTGGTGCTCGGCGGCACGCCGTATTCGAGCGGTCCGATTGCATTCGACTCCGGCAACATGGCGGAAGATCCGCCGCACGGCCTGTGGGGCGAGTTGGTCCCGGCTTATGCGGGCGGCTACTTCCAGCCGGTGCTCGACGGCTCGGGCAACCCGTACAGCATGGCGTGCACCTGGATGAACATCTGCTACGAAGATCTCGGCGTCACCCCGGCCAAGACCACGACCTGGGGCAAGGTGAAGACGCTGTACCGGTAGCTCCCCCGTATCCACCGCACACGGACGACCGCCTCCGCCGGACGGAGGCGGTCGTCTTGCATCGGAGCCGTGCCTTGGCCGGATGTCGGCGTGTGCTCCGGCGTCACTCTCGACTAGAATGTCGCGCCTTCGTTTGTTACCTGCGTGCCGCCGCTCGCGGACCCGACGGGAGACGCGCGAGACCTGATGAAGAAGCTGTTCGAGACCCGCTACGGCCATTTCAGCCCGGACGGCCGCGAGTACGTCATCACGCGTCCGGACACGCCGCGGCCGTGGGCCAACGTCATCTGCCCGGATCGCTACGGCACGATCGTCACCCAATCGGGCACCGGCTATTCGTGGATGACGCACGCGACCTTCAATCGTCTGACCCGCTGGGAGCAGGACCTGGTGCGCGACGAATGGGGCAAGTGGCTCTACTGCCTCGACCGCGATTCGGGCGAGCTGTGGTCGCTGGCCTGGAGTCCGGTGCGGCCCCGGTTCGACTTCTACGAGTGCCGGCACGGTCTCGGCTACAGCACCTTCACATCCGAAATCCATGGCGTCCGCGCCGAGCTCACGATCTTCGTCCCGCCCGAGGAGACGCTCGAGATCTGGCGCGTGGCGCTAACCAACCGCTCGCGCCGCAGACGGCGGCTCGCGCTCACCAGCGCGCTGGAATGGAACCTCGGCCCGGCGCCCGACACCCACCGGGAATTCCACCGCCTGTTCATCGAGACCGATTTCCGCGCCGCCGACCGCGCGCTCTACGCCACCAAGCGGCTCAATACCATTGCCGAGCACGGACGTGGGCAGCCCTGGAACGTCGAATGGCCGCACGTCGCGTTCCACGCCGTGAGCGAGCGCCCGAGCGGCTGGGAGAGCGACAAGCGCGGGTTCTTCGGCCAGTGGGGCAGCGCCGCGCGCCCGGAAGCGGTCGCGGCGGGGCGCCTCACCCGCACCTCCGGCAAGTGGCTCGACGGCATGGCGGCGCTGCAGGTCAATCTCACGTTGCCGCCCGGCGGCACCCGCCAGGTCGCGTACACGCTCGGCATCGGAGAGTCGCTCGCCGAGGCGCGGCGGCTGGCTCGCCGCTACCGCGCGCCGGCTTCGGTCGAGCGCGCGCTCCGCGCCACGCGCGAGCACTGGCGGCGGCTGCTCGAGCCGCTCGAAGTTCACACCCCGGATCCGGCCTTCGACCTGCTCACCAATCACTGGCTCAAGTACCAGGCGATCTCGTGTCGCCTGCTCGGGCGTACCGGCTACTTTCAGATGGGCGGCGCCTACGGATTTCGCGACCAGCTCCAGGACAGCCAGGTCTGGCTCCCGCTCGCGCCCGAGCGCACGCGGCGCCAGATCCTGCTCCACGCCGCGCATCAGTTCCGCGACGGCACCGCCTGGCACTGGTGGCATCCGCTCACCGAGGAGGGCGCGAAGAAGCCGCTCAACGACGATCTGCTGTGGCTTCCGTTCCTGACGCTCCAGTACCTGCGCGAGACGCTCGACTGGCGATCGCTCGACGAACGCGTGCCGTTCCTGGGTGACGACGGCAAGCCGTCGCGCGACGTCGGCACGCTCTACGAGCATTGCCGCCGCGCGATCGACTCGTTCTGGCAGCGGCTGTCGCCGCGCGGCATCCCGCGCATGGGCGCCGGCGACTGGAACGACGGCCTGTCCGCCATCGGCGCCAAGGGCCGCTCGGAGAGCGTGTGGCTCGCCCATTTCCTGATCGGGATCCTCGAGGACTGGGTCGAGCTCGAGAGGCGGCGGCCGGGCGGGGACGCCGCGGTGTCGCGCCGCTACGCACTCGGGGCCGGCAAGATGCGGCGCGCGGTGAACCGGCATTTCTGGGATGGCCGCTGGTACGTGCGCGCGACGCGTGATGACGGGACGCCGATCGGCTCGAAGCAGAATCACGAGGGCCGAATCTTCATCAACGCTCAGACCTGGGCGATTCTGAGCGACGTCGTGCCGCCGCGGCGTCTGCCCGCCCTGCTCGATTCGCTGCGGCGCCATCTCTATCGCGAATACGGGCCGCTCGTGCTCTATCCCGCCTATCGCACTCCCGACGCCGGCATCGGCTACCTCACCCGCTACGCGCCCGGAGCGCGCGAGAACGGTGGCCTGTACACGCACGCCGGCCTGTGGGCGGTGCAGGCCGAATGCAAGCTGGGGCGCGCGGCCGAGGCCTGGCGCCTGCTCCGCTCGTTCTCGCCGGTGCATCGCGGCATGCGCCCCGATTTCTACGAGGTCGAGCCCTACGTGACTCCGGGCAACGTGGACGGCCCCGATTCGCCACATTTCGGTCGGGGCGGCTGGACGTGGTACACGGGATCGGCGACGTGGATGTTCCGCATCCATTCCGACTGGATCCTCGGCGTCCGGGCCGACTGGGACGGCCTGCGGGTCGCGCCCTGCCTCCCGCCCGGCTGGAAGGGATTCACCATGCGGCGGGCGTTTCGCGGCGCGCGGTATTCGATTTCGGTACGCCGCGGGCGCAAGCAAGAGCTGCGCGTGGACGGCTGGAAGGTGGCGGGCGATCGGATCCCCGATCTCGCCGACGGCCGAGAACACCAGGTCACGTTGATCTTGAGAGGATCGCGATGAGCGGACGTGGTCGCCGCGCGGGCCGCCTCGTTTGAACGCGCGGTCCCCATTCCCGCGCGGATTCCTGTGGGGCGCCGCGACCTCGTCGTACCAGATCGAGGGCTCTCCCCTGGCTGACGGCGCCGGGCCCGGGATCTGGCATCGCTTCTCGCACACGCCCGGTCGGACGCTCAACGGCTGGACCGGTGACGTCGCCTGCGATCACTACCGCCGGTGGAGGGACGACGTGGCGCTGATGCACGCGCTCGGCCTCGACGCCTATCGCTTCAGCCTCGCCTGGACGCGCCTCCTGCCCGAGGGGACGGGGCGCGCGAACCGGCGCGGGCTCGACTTCTACTCGCGGCTGGTGGACGCGCTGCTCGAAGCCGGCATCCGTCCGATGGCGACGCTCTTCCACTGGGACCTGCCGGCGGCGCTCGACGACCGCGGCGGCTGGCTCAACCCGGACTCTCCGAAATGGTTCGGCGAGCTGTCGGCGCTGGCGTTCAAGACCCTTGGCGATCGCGTGGGGCTCTGGTGCACGGTCAACGAACCCTGGGTGATCGTGGACGCCGGCTATCTCTACGGAGTGAACGCGCCGGGACATCGCAATCTCTACGAGGCCCCGATCGCTGCCCACCATCTGCTGCTCGCCCACGGCGAGGCGGTGCGCGCCTGCCGCGCCGCCGGCACCGGAAAGATCGGGCTGGTCGTGAACCTCGAGCCGAAGGAGCCGGCCAGCGAGCGCCCCGAGGACGTGAACGCCACGCGCCTCGCCGACGCCTACATGAATCGCCTCTATCTCGATCCGGTCTACCTGGGGCGCTATCCGGAAGAGATGCGCGAGCTGTTCGGCGCGGCGTGGCCGGAATGGCCGAGCGAGGACTTCGCGAAGCTCGGCGAGCCCTTCGATTTTCTCGGCATCAACTGGTACACGCGTGCGCTCACCCGTTACGAGCCCTCGCTCGCCCCGATTTGCGCGGCCCGCGTGGTGCCGGCCGGCGCAACGGTGATGGAGACCGGCTGGGAGGTGCATGCCCCGAGCCTCCTGACCACGCTCTCCTGGGTGCGCGATCGCTACGGCAACCCCCCGATCTACGTGACCGAGAATGGCGGGGCGTTCGCCGATCCCGCGGTCGCGAGCGGCGGCCGTATCAGCGATCCGCTCCGCCTTCGCTACCTGCGCGAGCATCTCGCGGTGGTGCGGCAGGCGATCGACGCCGGGGTCGACGTGCGCGGCTATTTCGTGTGGTCACTGCTCGACAACTTCGAGTGGCCGAGCGGCTACTCCAAACGATTCGGCATCGTGCACGTCAACTTCGAGACCCAGCAGCGCACCATCAAGGACAGTGGCTGGTTCTACCG